>PLST01000261.1:3786-5197 GCA_003164255.1 Acidobacteriaceae bacterium
GCATCCTCAGTCAATCCCTATGACTGGCACTTCATTCGAGGCAGCCCCGCACCTATTCGCCTGTTCCTCGGCCTGAGCGCGCCCAAATCAAGACGACTCGGTGCAGACGTCGCCGGAGTTGTCGAATCAGTCGGCCGCAATGTGACAGCTTTCAAGGCGGGCGATGCGGTCTTCGGCACGGCCCGCGGCGCTTTCGCCGAGTATGTTTGCGCGTCCCAGTCCTCGTTGGCGCTCAAGCCGGAAAACCTCACCTGGGCACAAGCCGCCTCAGCGCCAATCGCCGGTATCACCGCTCTGCAGGGCTTGCGCGACAAGGCCAAAGTCCTCCCCGGCCAGCGCGTCCTTATCAACGGCGCAGCCGGCGGCGTGGGAACATTTGCTGTGCAGATTGCCAAATCCCTTGGCGCCGGCGTGACCGCCGTCTGTAGCACAAGGAACATCGAACTCGTCCGGTCCATCGGCGCGGACGATGTCGTCGATTACACCCGCGAAAACTTTACCCAACAATCCCAGCACTACGACGTGCTCTTCGATCTCGTGGGCAACAAGCCCCTGCCCGAATGCCTGCGCGTCCTCGAGCCGAACGGCATCTATATCGGATGCGGCGGCGGTGGCCCTGACCAGCCATCCATCCACTTCCTCGGCTCCATGCTCCATAGCCTCGTGCTCCGTCCTTTTACCACCCGAAAAATGCCCGGCTTGCTCGCAAAAGTGAACACCAGCGATCTCAACTTCCTGGCAGGCCTCATGCAGTCCGGCAAAGTTACTCCGGTTCTTGACCGGTCCTACGCGCTTCGAGAAACAGCAGACGCGGTCAGATATGTCGAGCAGCTCCACGCGCGTGGCAAGGTCGTCCTCTCGGTTTCGTAATCCGAGCGCATTCGTTCGTCGTATCATTGCCTTCATGAATCTCGAAGCGATTCAGGCCGCTCTCACCGAAGCCGCCCTCGACGGCTGGCTCTTTTACGATCACCACCANNATCGAGCAGGGGCGTCTCGACACCCTCCGCGGCAGCAAGGCGCTCTACTCAAGCTGGCAGGAGCTGCATGCCGCTCTTGCCGACCTGCTCACCGGCGCAGCTACCGTGGCAATGCAATATTCACCCAACAACGACATCATGTACGTGTCGATGGTGGATGCGGGGACGGTCGAGTTTCTGCGCTCGCTCGGCAAGCAGATCGTCAGCTCGGCTGACCTCGTCAGCCAGTTCCAGGCCGTGCTCACGGCCGATCAAGTCGCGTCGCACCAAGTCGCGCAACGCGCCATTGATGATCTGCTGGCCGAAGGCTGGCGGCAAATAGCCAACAGATTGAGGCCCACCTCAGGCACAGCTACGCCCTACACCGAGTACGACCACGTGCAATGGCTAAGCGAGGCCATGCGGCGCGCAGGGCTGGTGTGGCAGTTCGG
>PLST01000231.1 GCA_003164255.1 Acidobacteriaceae bacterium
AGCCCCTGCTGATTTCGCAGTCCCGCAACTGCAATTTCAGCGGCCCAAGGCAAAAGGGCCCTTCCCGAAGGAATGGCCCTTTACGCGTTCTGTTCTGCCCCAGCTAATTAACGGTCACTGTGAATGTTGCTGAAACCGACGGGCTGACCGACGGGTTTCCGACCCCTGTTACCGTGAAGGTATAGGTCCCGGCAGAGGTTCCTGGATCGGGTGTGGTCGTGGTGCCGCCACCACCGCCGCCGCCGCCGCACGCCGATAGGCTCCCTAGCGCCGCAATCAGGACCAGCAAGCCCAGCATGGCTCGCCAGCTCTTACGACGAGCCGGAATTCCCAGGAAGACCAGGAACGCAAGCACCGCACCGCCGCCCGCACCCAGCCATCCTTTGCCCTTGCCTCGCACATTCGGATAGGTGAGTTCAGCAGCGGCCGGCGCGGTCGTGGTCACAGTAAAGGTCAACGGCACTGACGTGTTGGTGGTTGTGAGGTTTACCGCTAACCCGGATCCTCCGCCGGTGCAGTTCGGCGCATCTGTAGCGCCCGTTGGGGCAGTGGTGAGCGAGCAGGTTACGGTAACGCTGCCCACGTAGCCAAGGACCGAGGCGACCGTAACGGTCGATGCAGCACTCGCTCCGGGTGCAATGGCGGCAGGCGTGGTCGGCGTCAGGCTAAACGTCGCCCCCGACCCATTCACCGTTACAGTTGCTGAGCCGTCCCCGGTGCTGTATGTCGTGTTTCCGCCATACGACACGTTGATCGTGTCGGTTCCGGTGCCAAGGGAGTTCGCTGGAATGGTGAACGAATACCCGCCCGTGTTCGAAAGCGTGGCTGTCGAAGTGTATGAGCCCGCAGTCAGTGTCACCGTCCCGGTTGGCGCTGCACCACCGGCGGGCGAACTGGCCACAGTGCCCGTCACGCCCAGCGCCAGAGTCACGCTAAGGCTGCTTTGCGCCGGCGTTACAGACACCGTCACCGCCGTGCCGCCTGAGACCGCGGCCCAGCCGTTTACAACGTTGGCTACGTTCAGCGATCCCAAACCGGTTGCCATATCGTAGCCCGTGCCCGAGTTATAGCCGGTCAGGATGCCGTATGCGTCCTTAGCCCCATTGAAGGAATCCGAGGCAACGCAGTTGGGCGAGGAGACCGCACAGGCCATGGCGATTGTCCCGGGAGCAGAGAAACCCAAGGTGCCGCCGACGTTGGCATCAATGTCGTTGAAGTAGCAGGAACCGCTCGTCGTCACGGTCTCCGCGCTGCAACTTGAGTAGGTTTGCGCGGCAGCCAGCTTGTAGAGCTCAGGATTGGCAAATCCCTGCGCAGCGCCGGCCTTCTGGTTGATCAGAGCCATCACACCGGCCATCGGCGGAGTCGATGCCGATGTCCCTCCCACTTCCGAAGCGAACGGCTCCGCGTCGGCGGAATAAGTGCATGGCTGACTTCCGTTCTCTTCAACGCAGATCAGGTACGCGCTGTCGGTAAGGGTGCCGTTGGAGGCAAAGAAAGATACGTCAGGGAGAAGTCGAGTGGTGCCGGAAATGCCGGAGATGCCGGTCACGTTCGCCTGCCAACTCGGCCTGGCGTAGCCACCCGTGCAACTTGAAACAGTTGACCCGTTGCTGACGGTGCAGTTGCTCATGCCTCCGCCTCCGCCCACTGTATCCACAAGCGCGGTGGCGCCGGTATTTGCCGTGAAGTCGTCCGCCAGGAAGTTGCAACCCGTCTCGGCGTTATTGACACCTGAGATGTTGTTTGCTTTCGCAACATCAATCAACTCTGCCAGCACAAACGGGTTGGTGCAGGTGTTGTTCCAGGGCATTTCTGGCACGTAGCCCAACGCGCTGGCCCCGTTGCTCGCGTTCGTCGTACTCCAATACGGCGCGGCTGGACATGCCGTCGCGGAGGTGAATGGGCACCAGTTGAAATCTGTACCGCCGACGGCGGTGTTGTAAGGGGTGGAGGCAATCCCGCTCACCGAAAGGCCGTACTCGGCACCATAGGGCACGCTGGAATCTCCGCCCTGGTCGCAGCTCGCCGAACCAGAGTCCCCCGCCGACGTAAACACTGCGATGCCCTCCGCAGCCGCTTTTTCCCACAGAGCGTTGTACTCGGCGTTGCCAGCCGTTCCCAGCCCCAATTCGCACTCGCCATAACTTACGGTCAGGATATTCGCCGTCATGTTGTCGACGACGAAACTTTCCGCGTCGTAGAGCGTGTCGTCTGTCGACGATTGTGAAGCCGCTGTTACCAGCACAAGCTGCGCATTCTTGGCGATTGATCCGGCCCATTCCACGTCAAGCGAATTCTCGATCAGATCGTCGATGGTGCAGGTTGCCGTTGTGCTGGTGCTGGTGCAAATCCCGGGATCGTCGCCGCCGGGAAGGTTGGGGTTGGGGTGAACGATTTTCGGCGTGTTGGCCGGGATATTCGTGGGCAGGCCAAAAAATGTGCGAAAGGTAGAGATGTCGTTCTGGTTGATATCGCTGGTTCCGGCAATGGCAATGGTTTGGCCGGTCCCGTCGATTCCTTTGTTCCACAACGGAAGAATGTTATAGATCGTGGCAAAATCGTAGGGTGAAATGTCTTCCTCAGTGTAGGCAGGGGTTCCGCTTGAGCCGCCAGTGGCGGGCACATTGATGGTGAACTCCGGGTGAGCCTTTTGCGAGAAAGACGGAGATGCTGTCGCGTCCGAAGCACGGCTCAACTTGAGCAGGGAGGAAACGGGATCGGCGGCGCGCTGCCATGTCCCCGTGCTGCGATTTAGGCTCACCGTGCTGCCCATGTGGTGAAGAGGCTTCGGGAAGAAGTTGTGCAGAGCCTTGACGCCCACCACGACCGGCGCCAGAGCGGCCGGGATCTGCGGGTCACTCATGTTGCCGATGTGCGGCACGCCTTTCGCGTTCAAATTGTGTATTTCGGTGTGAAACGCGCTCTCCACTTGCGCGGCGGTGCCACTGAAGCGGATCGACAGACGATCTTTGGTTACTTCGGCGATCGAAAATCCGTGCCCTGTCAGCCAATTGGAAACGGTCGCAATGTCGGTCTGTGACGGCCCGAAGTTGGCGCCGATCTGATCCGGCGTGAGCCAGTGATGAAAGTTGGGCGAAGTCGAGTCGTATTCGCTGGCAACGAACTGGTCGAAAGCCGCCTGCTGCTCCGGGTCGCGGCTCAACACCAGAATCAGGTCGGTCATCGGGAGATTGGGGCTCACCCGCCCCAGATCGTTCTTCGCATTCGCAAGCGGGTGCGTGTTGCCCTTCAGGGACACCAGGTTGCTTTCATCGATCCGGTCGACGATCCGTACCTTGGATGCGAATTGCTGCGCAGTCAACGCAGTTGTGAAAAGCAGCGCGCTGGTCAGTACACGCAGGGAGAGCGTACGCAGATTTGCCATGGCAGGATTCCTGAACCTTTCTTCGAAAGAAAACACTCAAAAAACCAATTAGTTGCGATTGGAAAGGTAAAAATACCGGGAAAAGTTTGTTCGCGAATGTTTTCAGGTCGGCCCATGCACCTTTGCGATCATAATCGGACGCCGCTCCTTGAGACGAGCAAGACTGCTCAATTGCTGTCAACCGCTGCGAGCAGTCACCAGGGGTACGTTGCCTCGAAGAAAGAAGATTTCGTCCCCAGGAGTGTTCTTGCATTGCGTAGTAAGAAACTGTGTTCCAGGAACAGTTGTGACGGCGAGTTGAGGTTGGCAATGCCGTCAACGGAGACGGAGTCAGCAACCAACTTATTTAGACGCGCTACGGCAATGAACGTTGACCGCANNGGGGAAGACTGCTGAAGGAGAAGCCGGCCTGATCGCCTCCGTGGTGAAGAACTGGGTCGAATCGGGCCTCAGGAGAGCCCGGCAGACAGAGGGTAAAACAAGGCATACAGAGCCCGCAGTTCAGGGATCTGGAAAATCGAAAATTGCAATAGACAATACATTTCTGATCGTATATTATTCCCTTTCCGAGGTGCAGCTTTTCTTAGGCTGCTTCAACCATGCGGGCTTCGCTCTTTATCACGTGCTATAACGATACGCTCTATCCTGAGACTGGCCGGGCAGTGGTCAAACTACTCGAAAGACTGGGCGTCGCGCTCGACTTTAGTCCCCAGCAAACGTGCTGCGGACAGATGCATGCCAACACAGGTTTCCGCGGCGAAGCCTTCTGCCAGGCCAAGCGCTTCACCCGCCTCTATCAGGACGCTGAAACTGTCGTCATCCCCTCTTCCTCCTGCGTCGCCATGATTCGCGATCAGTATCCCGGCCTTTTTGCCGAGCTCGGCAACGAAGAACTGCGTGGGCAATTCACCGCGTTACTGCCTCGCGTCTACGAGCTCAGCGAGTTTCTCATCGATAAGCTCGGCGTGGACGACGTGGGCGCCTATTTCCCGCATCGCGTCACCTACCATGCCAGCTGCCACGGCCTCCGTGCACTCCATCTCGGCGACCGGCCCTGGCGCCTGATGAACAAGGTCCGTGGGCTCGAGCAGGTTCCGCTCGCCAATCTTGATCGCTGCTGCGGCTTTGGCGGTACGTTCTCCGTCAAGAATGCTGAAGTTTCCTCCGCAATGCTCGCCGTCAAGCTCCAGGACGTCATGTCGACCGGCGCAGAATACTGCACCGCCCTCGACAACAGTTGCCTCATGCACCTGGGCGGCGCCATGCACCGTCAATACGCAGGCATGAAGACCATTCATCTGGCGCAAATCCTCGCCGCTACTGAGGCCTCGCCGGCGGAGGTCGTCTCATGAGCCACGACCCCAACGGCCCTGTCCTTGCCCATCCGGTACTCGACCCGCGCTACGCTGAGCCTTTTCCAAAGGCTGTTTTGCCCGTCCTGCGCAATCCGCAGCTTCGCAAGAACGTCGCACACGCCATTGACGTGATCCAGGCCAAGCGCGGCAAGCTCGTCCAGGAAAAATCGGACTGGCAGGCTCTCCGCTCCGCAGGCGCCGCCATTCGCAGCCACGTTCTTGAGAATCTCGCGCCGTATCTTGAGATCTTTGAAGCCCGCTGCACAGCGGCCGGCGGCATCGTCCACTGGGCTGCCGATGCGGCCGAGGTCCGCCAGATTATTCTCGACATCCTGCGCCAGGAGCAGGCGACTGAAGTCATCAAGATCAAGACCATGACTTCCGCCGAGATTCAGCTCAATCCCTTTCTTGAGGCGGCCGGCGTCCGCACGTACGAGACCGATCTGGCTGAGATCATCCTGCAACTCGGCCAGGACGAACCCTCCCACATCGTCGTCCCGGCCTTGCACGTGAACCGCAGCCAGGTCCGCGAAATCTTCGCCCGCACCATGGGCCTCAAGGATCTCTCTGACGATCCCCATGCCCTCACCGCCGCCGCCCGCACTTATCTGCGCCAGAAGTTTCTCTCGATCCCCACCGCCATCAGTGGCGCCAACTTCCTTGTCGCTGAAACCGGCTCCGTCGTCGTGGTCGAGTCGGAGGGCAACGGCCGCATGTGTCTCACCCTGCCGCGCACCATGATCACCATCGCCGGCATTGAGAAGGTGCTCCCCAGCTTCCAGGACCTTGAAGTGATGCTCCAGGTGCTGGCCCGCTCCGCCACCGGCGAGCGCATGAATCCCTACACCTCGGTCTGGACCGGGGTCACGCCCGGCGACGGACCCCAGCG
>PLST01000487.1 GCA_003164255.1 Acidobacteriaceae bacterium
CTCGGATACAGCCGCAGGAATTCCGCCGCCAGATCGCCATAACGTTTGTGGATTTCGGCTTCATAGGCCTCGCTCGACTCCGGCAATTTCTGCATAGAGAATCCCATCAGCACCGGATAGATCTCGTTGCGATTGAAACCCATCAGGACAGGCACCACCGCCTCTTCCTTGCGATCGAAAGTGTCCACGATCTGATGCGGCAGCACCCAACCATCAATGACAGGTCCACCGATAAAGCCGGCATGTTCTGTCACGGTCTTGGCATCGATCGCCCGCAGCGCTTTCAGGTCCGCCGCCCCAAGCGCCTTTTCGAAAGCCGTTCCGTTCTGCTCAGCGGATGGAAGCCCATGGTTCGGCTGCTTCAGCTCCCGAGCCGATTGGATGCCGAGGCTTTCTCCGATCGCCTTCTGAAACAGTCCACGCGCCAGCGGGCTTGCCATCAGATCGGCAACGCTCACGCCGCCTGCGGACTCACCCATGATGGTCACGTTGCCGGGATTACCGCCGAACGCCGCGATGTTCTTCTTCACCCATTTGAGCGCTTCGATCGGGTCCAACAGACCGTAATTGCCAGAGACGCCGTGGGTCGACTCCGCGCTCAGCTCCGGCAGCGCCAGCCAGCCAATCGGACCGAGCCGGTAGTTGACGGTTACGAAGACGACGCCGTGTTCCGCGAAATGCGTGCCCTCGTACTGCGGCTCCCAACTGCCGCCTCTGACGAATGAGCCACCATGAATCCACACAATCACAGGCGCCTTCTTTGCGTGCGGCGGCATCCACACGTTCAGGAAAAGACAGTCCTCGCTGAGCTTGGGCGGATGAACGTTAAACAGACTTTGCGGTGAGTAAGAAGTTTCAAAGCAGCTTGCGCCGAATTCGTGGGCATCGCGCACGCCCTTCCACGGTCCCGCGGCAACCGGAGCGGTCCAGCGCTTATCGCCAATCGGCGGTTCTGCGTAGGGAATGCCTTTGAATGAGCGCACGCCATGCGCATCGACCTGACCGGCCAATTTGCCTTGGGATATGGTGATGACGGCCTGATCACTATTTGCCGCCTGCACCGCCCCCGAAAAGCCCCACAAGAGTGCAATCGGCAGTGCGATTGCCATCGCTTTCGACATTGTGTCCTCCGCGGTTGCAAGCAGTCCCAACACAGCGTCCTGTCGCCGCCGACTACCGTGGCTGTTTACAGGACTCCTGCTGAGCTGGGAGCTTCGGCGAATAGAGGCCGACATTCCAATTCCAGGCGAGGGTTCCACTCCCTCGCCGACGGCACACTGTCTCTTCATTGAACTCGTACATCCCGGGCAACAGATGATCGGCCGGCTGCGGAGCTTCCTTGAAGGCCATGTAGGAGCCAGTCGGTCCGAACGACGGCCAATCCGGCTCATTTGCGGCTTTCGGGTGGCCCGTGCGCGCAAACGAACTCCAATAGCCGATCATGGCGTCGGAAAGCTTCGTCTCCACTGGCGTCGCTGGAATTTTTGGCCAATGCGGCGGCGTCGCGTCAAACGTGCCGAAAACGAATGGCAATTCGCTGGCATGGAAGCCGTGCAAACCCGCATCGTCGGCGGCCGGGTACCCGTGATCGAAAAAGTAGAGGAAAGACGGCCGGCCCAGCGCCTTTTGTTTTCTCACCAGTCGCTGCGCCGTCCACCCGTACAAGGCGTCTCGCGTCGTAGCCAATATGCTCTCCTGCATGTTGGCGCTGGGATAGAGCCGCAGAAATTCGTCGGCCAGGTCTCCGTAGCGGTCGTGAATGACGGATTCGTATGCGGCCGCATTCGCGGCAGGATGCGGTGCGAGAATCATCAACGAGCGGATTTCCCCGCTATTGAAGCCGGCGAGTATTGGCACTGGCGCCTGTTCGCCTTTGTCGAAGACATCCACCAGTTGGCCCGGCAACACATGGCCGTCGACCGTACCCCATGGCGCATACCCCGTCGCCGGTGCGGCGTGACTCAGCGTGGCCGCGTCCATCGCTCGCATCGCTTCGATATTCGGTGCGTGCAGGGCGGCAGCCAGCTTCACTCCGCTCTCCTCCGCCGACGGTGAGCCGAAACTCGCTTGCTTCAGCTCGGGCGTCGAAATCATGTACGCGCTTTCGGCAATCGCCTTTGAGAACAGACCCCGGGCTGGGGTCGCAGCCAGCAGATACATAACGCTAAGCCCGCCCGCGGATTCACCTGCGATGGTCACGTTCGAAGGATCGCCCCCGAAGGCGCTAATGTTGCGCCGTACCCATTTGAGAGCCTCAATCTGATCGAGCAAGCCGTAATTGCCAGATATCCCAAGCGACGACTCTTTGCTGAGTTCGGGATGGGCGAGCCAACCGAAGACACCCAGTCGATAGTTGATCGAGACGACGACAATGCCCTGTTCTGCAAGTCGCGCGCCGTTGTACAAAGCGTCGCTGCCCGAACCCGTGACAAGAGCGCCCCCGTGTATCCAGAAAAAGACGGGTGCCTTGCGTGCTCCGGTCGGAGCCCAGATATTCAGCGTCAGGCAGTCTTCGCTCATCGGCGCTGGAATCCAGGCATAGATACTCGCAGGCGGGCTTGGAGGCTGGAAGCAAACGGGCCCAAATTCGGTGGCTTCCTTCACGCCCGTCCACCGCGGCATGGCACTGGGCGGTTTCCAGCGCGCTAGGCCCGTGGGAGGCAACGCATAAGGGACGCCTTTGAAGACGCGCAGTTTGCCCTCGATCCGGCCCTCGATCGAGCCGGCGGGAGCGTTCACGATTGCACCGTTTTTGTCATGGGATGGAGCGGGCATGGTTGTCACCTGATGAGCGAAATTCGAAGGCGCTAGAACAACAAAGGCGGTCGTAGCGGACCAGGCAAGCAAGCGACGAAGCAAGATCATCGGATTGTTCCTCCAGCTGTACGGCTTTCGTTTCGAAGTACGCGCGCCAACGCTAGGAACAGCATTATAGCGACAACGTAGAACGACGCGAGCATATAAAGTGCGATTTGCAACGACTGATGGGGATGGCTGGCGCGGAAAAAGTCGCTGGCCGCGCCTACGAAGGTGGGGCCAAGGCCAAGACCGATCAGATTCATAATCAGTAAAAGCAGTGCGCCTGACATGACGCGCTGGTCTGGCCGCACTTCCTCCTGAACCAGCGTCACCGCCGATGTCAGATAGAAGTAATTAAGAAACATCGTGCCGGTCAGGAAGAGCAACGAGAGTCGCCAGGAGGATGCCCAGACGAATGCCAGATAAAACGGAAGGGCAAGCGCAAGGGTGCCGGCGGGCACCAGGGCATAGGCCTGTTTCGAACGCCGCGTGAGACCGTCTATCACCCGGCCGGAGACGAGCATGCTCCCGCCCATCCCGATTGCGACAACCAGCGCGTAATAGACGGCGACTTCTTTGAGCGTCATCCCTTTTTCCCGCATGAGAAAGAGCACCGCGAAGTTGATCAGACCGTACGTGATGAATTGATTGGCGCCGCTGCCCAGTGCGGCGAGCATCAGAGAAGGCCGCGAAATGAACATCGACAGCGTCTCCAGGAATCCTGTTTTCCTCACTCGCGCCTGGTCCGGAATGGGATCGAGGCCGCCGCGACGGGGTTCAGGCACCAGGATGAGGACGCCGATCACTGCGATCAGGCCGACCGACCCAAGCAGGACAAATGCATAGCGCCAGCTGAAAGCAGCAGCGATTGAAGCACCGAAGGCGATCCCCAGCGCCGCGCCAACCGGCGGTCCGATGTTGTAGAGGCCCAGCGCTCGGCCGCGACGGCCGGGCGGAAAATAGTCGGAGATGATGGAGTAGGAAGGTGGAACGCCACCCGCTTCACCGAAGCCGACCGTCATGTATGCGACGGCAAACTGCAGAAAGTTAGCTGCGCCCCCGCAGCACATTGTTGCCGCGCTCCAGATTGCACATGCCGCAGCCAGAACTTTTGCCCTGCTTGTCTTGTCAGCGAGCCACCCGACCGGAATCGAGATGCAGCAATAGAAGAGCGCGAAATAGAGGCCGCCAATCCGTCCAAGCTGACCATCCGAGACGTGCAGACTGTCCTGGATCGGCTTGGCGAGAATGCCCGGCAACTGACGGGACAGGAAGTTCAGCACATACACCACGAACAGCATGGCGAGAGCGATCCAGGCACGCGGACTGGGTTGCACAAGGGGCGGCGCAGGCGGTTCACCGGCTTTCCCGTGCGGTCCAATCGGCGATGCGGATGTATCCGTTGCCATGCTCATCTGTCCTTCATCCGAGAACCTCAAACAGGGCGGCCGCACCCATGCCGCCGCCCACGCACATGGTCACAACGACGTAGCGAACTCCCCGTCGACGCCCTTCAATCAACGCATGCCCGGTAAGGCGGTTGCCAGACATGCCATAAGGATGGCCGACGGAGATGGCTCCGCCATCGACGTTGAAGCGATCATTGGGAATACTGAGCCGATCGCGGCAATAGACCACCTGCACCGCGAAGGCTTCGTTCAGCTCCCACAGCCCAATGTCGTCCATTTTCAGATCAAAGCGTTTCAACAGCCTGGGGACAGCGAAGACCGGTCCAATGCCCATCTCGTCAGGCTCAGTGCCAACAACCGCCATGCCACAATAGCGGCCGAGGGGCTCAAGGCCGCGGGCCGCGGCCAGCTTTGCTTCCATCACTACGCAGGCTGAAGCGCCATCGGATAGCTGGCTCGCGTTGCCCGCGGTAATAAAACCGTTTGGCCGCACCGGCTTCAGCGAACTCAGGCCTTCCATGGTCGTGTCAGGCCGGTTGCCTTCGTCGCGCGCCAGCACCACTTCTTGCATCGTGGTCTCGCCGGTGTTCTTGTCGGTCACTGACTTGATCGTTCTTACAGGGATGATCTCCGCATCAAAGCGGCCTGCTGCCTGGGCTTCGGCCGTTCGGCGCTGCGACTGGAAGGCGTACTCGTCCTGCTGTTCGCGCGAAATGCCGTACCGGCGAGCAACGACCTCGGCCGTGTCGATCATCGGCATGTAAATATCCGGATGAAGCGCTTGCAGTTCAGGGTCGGAGCCGAGACGGAGTTCGGCTGTCTGCACCAGCGAGATCGAATCCATTCCACCAGCCACGACGATGTCCATTCGGTCCATGACAACCTGTTTCGACGCCATGGAGATGCTCATCAGACCCGACGAACACTGTCTGTCGACGGTCTGTCCGGCGACCGAGACCGGCAACCCCGCGGTCAAGGCGGCGGTCCGTCCAATCGTATGCTGCAAGCCTTGAGGCAATGCCGACCCGACGATGCAATCCTCGATCTCATCGGGATCAACCTTCGCACGCGCCACTGCGGCACGAATGGCGTGAGCGGCCAACGTCGGGGAAGGGGTAGCGTTGAATGCACCCTTGTATGCGCGGCCGATCGGTGTCCGTGCTACAGAAACGATCACTGCATCACGGCTCATGCCACGCACCTTTCGTTTCCGGCGAGACAAAGCCTGCATTCTTCAAATCGACCTCGCTTGTCAGCCCGGCGTTATTTCATCTTGCCGGTCCGCAGAACCTCAACCCATCCAGCCACAAGCTATTTGCCCCTTCTGCCCATTGGAGAGAGACTTTGGGTCAAATCGTCACGTTCCTCGCTTGAGCTGCGATTTAGAAGTAATTGCCATCCACGCTGATCGCCTGCCCCGAAACATTTTGTCCGGCCGGCGAACACAGGAAAAGACACATGAGCGCTATGTCGTCCGCACTAACCATTCGGTGCAGGGAAATATGCTTCAGGTAATCCTCCCGCATCGCCTCCTCATCCACGCCTTCCATCTTGGCGCGGGCGCTGATTACGCCATCCATCCTTGGCCCCTCCACAATGCCGGGCAGCACTGCGTTCACCCTGATGTTGTCGGGGCCGAGTTCGACGGCAAGCGATTTGGCGATTCCCACGATCGCCCATTTTGTCGCCACGTAAGGCGTCCGCCATGCAATGCCCATACGGCCGGCTACCGACGATATGCAGATAATATTGGCGGCCTTGGATTCCCGAAGCATCGGCACAGCATGGTGCAGACAGCGGTACTGGCCATTCAGGTTCACTTCGATCGTGCGCGTCCATTCTTGCTCTGAGATCTTGTCCACTCCAGCAGTCGGGCCCGCGATGCCGGCGCAATTAACCAGGACATCGAGGCCGTCGAACCTGGTGCGCTGAGTCTGGAAAAGCGCTGCCACCTGCGTTTCATCGGCCACATCGGCATGCGTCGCCACGCAGGAAGGGAAGCGCTTCTGGAATGCCGCCAGCGCACTATCGTCGATATCGCATACGTGGATTTCGGCGCCAGTTTCGGCGAATGCGGATGCAATGGCGGCTCCAATACCCGAGCCACCTGCCGTTACAAGTACCCGCAATCCCTTCGGAGGATAGAGTCGATCTTGGAAGGTCATTCTTGCTCACCTTTCATTGTGTTTCTTTCCGCTTACGGGATGCCACCCATCGGAATCAGACGAAATGGACATTCTCCGGGCCTTTCAATTGCAACATCTCCCTCACTTCAGTGGGCGTGGCAATTTCAAAGGAGAGTTCTTCAAGAATCCGGCGGATCTTCCTCACCTGCTCGGCGTTACTCTTCGCCTTGGTTCCAGGGCCAAGATAGAGGTTGTCTTCCAGCCCCACGCGCACGTTTGTGCCCAGGATGGCTCCCATGGTCAGAAGGGAAAGCTGGTGGCGTCCCGCGCCCAAAGTCGAAAGGTGATAGTTATCCCGTCCGAATAAGCGGTCCGCCGTTGATCGCATGACGAAGAGATTCTCCGGGTCTGGACCGAGCCCACCGAGGATTCCGAAGATGGCCTGAATAAAGATCGGCGGCTTGATGATGTTGCGATCGACGAAGTAGGCGAGATTGTAGAGGTGTCCGACGTCGTAGCACTCGAGTTCGAATCGAGTGCCGCTTTCTCCAAGATTGGCAAGAATGTACTCAATGTCGGCGAAGGTATTCTTGAACACACCGTTCTTCATGCCCTCGATCTTCGGCTTCTCCCAGTCATAGCGCCAGTTTGTGATCTTCTCGGCTACGGGATGAATGGAAAAATTCATTGATCCCATGTTCAGCGAACACATCTCGGGTTTGGCTTGCAGAGGATAGGCGAGCCGTTGCTCGATCTGCATGTCGGAGCTGCCGCCAGTCGTGATATTGATGATCGCGTTTGTGCGTTCTGCCAGAACAGGGCAGATTTTCGCATAGTCCGCAGGCTCTCCCGAGGGCCTGCCATCCTCCCCTTTCCTGGCGTGGATATGAAGTATCGCGGCCCCGGCCTCGGCTGCCTCAACGGCACTATCAACAATCTGGGCTGGAGTGGCGGGAAGATACTCCGACATGGTCGGCGTGTGAACAGAACCGGTAATAGCGCAGCTAATGATGATTTTGCGGTTGTTTTTGGCCATATTCAGTCTCTTATAGGATCAATAACCGGTTCATGATAAGAAGTGGATGACAAAACAAGACAGGTTCACGACGGACATTCTCATGTCGTTTTGTCACACCGCTCCAAAACTACGGGTGATCTTTGTGTCCCAGGACACTAGGGCCTGTTAACAGGCCCTAAGGCAGTCCAGCCCCGGGCACATCGACATGGGTCAACCAAATCGCGGCGCGGTGCTTCGTCGACGCCTCAAACTCGTTGAATGTGGGTGCGACACAGGCGAACAGTGTTCGCCCGCTGTCTCCTCCGAGCATGCACGCGAATACGCCCATTTCATCGGTTTTGAGCTCNNGCCACCCAAACGGCCCCTTCCGCATCGAGACAGATCCCATCTGGCGCAACGTCCACCTGACTGAGACACTCAGCAACCTCGTCTGTCTTCGGCGGATCGCCGAAGCCCGCCCATGTCCTTCGCTCGCCCAGTTCGCCGGAAGCGAGATCAAAAGCACTCAGTCGATTCATGAATGTCTCGGCCACAATCAATGTGCTGCCGTCCGGAGTCAGTGCCATTCCATTGGGGAAACCAAGTCCCTTGGCTGCGACTCTGGCACAACCGTCCCGATCGACCGAGATCAGGTTCGTGGTGGTAATTTTGGCGTCACCCGTTAGATCAAACCCGAAATTGCCCACCCAGGCTCGTCCCTCGTGATCGACAAGCATGTCGTTCAAATGCCAGCGAGCAAGGCTCGACAGATCGGCATACTCTACAAGAGATGAATCCAGCTCTCGACGCAAGATCTTGCGGTCGCGCATGGACACAATCAGCATTCGGCCGTCGGGCAAAAACCCAAGTCCCGAGGGCTGGCCCGGCACTTCTGCAATTGTTTCTACCGTGCCATCCAGGGCAACGGCCAGGACCCGCTGGGTGTAAAAGTCTGAGAAGTACAACCGTCCATCGTGCCAGCGCGGACACTCAGTGAACGACAGGCCACTGATCAGGGTTTCGAACTTTCTCATACTTTCCCTCTTTGAAAATCGATAGTTGAACGAATTCTGCCGGAACTTTCTCCTTACACTCACAAACAACGGCATGATACTCCTCTCTCGCCAGATGCTGGCAGACACGCGGTTTTACGCCAGATTGAGGGCCAGTTGGAGGGTGTGATGCGCGCTACCGAAGATTTTCCGTCAGGACCGATAACTAGCCGGCGTGCTGCCTGTCCATCTGCGGAACGCATGACGAAAGTTCGTAGCCTCGCTGAATCCCACCAGTTCTGAAATGTCCTCGACACTCAGCGTCGTGGAACGGAGATACTCGCTTGCAAGGTTGCAGCGGACGTCATCCAGAATTTGAGTAAAAGATGTTCCTTCCGCGTGAAGCTTTCGATTGAGCGTTCGCACGGTTGTGGCGATCTGTCTGGCTACCGCCTCCATGCTTGGTGAATGTCCAGGTGTAGACGCAATGATCTGATAGACCTCACCGGCAACACCGGTCGATGTCTTTACCTCACCGAGAATGCGATCGCAGGTATCCCGCAGGATCTTCGAAGTAAGACCGTGCGCCAGGCGCGGCTTCGCAGAGAGAATCGATATCGGATACGTGAGTTCCGACATCGGCTGGCCGAATCGCACCGGGCAGTTGAGATACCGCTTGTAAAGATGGGCGTGGTCTGGAGCGGAATACGAAAGCGAAGCGCTAACGGGAAGATAAATGTCGTTTTCGACCACGGCTCTCAGATGCGTCGCGAGTTGGGCCAACTGTTGCTCCACGAGAAAACGTAGCAACGCGTCGGGATACGTGACCGCCGCATTCATCGGGAAAATCCACGATACGTAATCGCCCTCTTCTCGCCACGACATGGAAAGAAGCGGTGTTGCGAGCCGGTGGTATTTGACAGCCACCTGAAAGTATTCGCGAATCGTGGGACTGCATACCAGGGCGAATCCGTACATCCCATACGCCGACAATGGAATTCGGCTGCCAGTACGAAAAGGGGTCTCGGGGTTTTTCGATAGCTGTAAAGCGTTGCGGCACACCGTAATGTACTGACGAACGGAGGTGCGCGTTTCAGGATCCGAAAGACTCTCAGACGACAGGCCGGTGCCTGACAGGCTCGCTTCGCGCGCAATGCCCTGTTCCTCGAGAACCTCAACAAGGGCTGCTACCTTGTAAGGCGCGTAGCGTTTTTCGTTCCAAAGAGGCAGTTCCATGACACCCAAATCCCTGTCCGAAAAGAACACTCTTATGTCCGAATTAAACCTGTGCAGCCCAATTGTGCATCATTAGCATTCCGTTTTGGAAGTGGTTTCTGCGAGTTTTTTTGAAGTAGTCGCGAGACACGCTCCTGAATGGCATTGCGGATCGCTGTCATCGCCGCGGGATCTGATCGGGTAACCCAGCTTTGCGTGGTCTGGCGCGGTGTTTGCGATGCATAGAAGGTGTTCAACAGCAGGATGTGAGCCGCGAGCCGAAGGCCTCGTCGGTCGCAAACCCGCATTTGAAGAAGGAGCCCAACAGGCCCGAGCCTGCCTTCAGCTCAGATCGGATATCTTATGCAAGAGTTCGTTATCGTAGCAGCTAAGCGCACGGCAATTGGAGGATTTCAGGGGACACTTAAAGACACTTCGGCGGTTGACCTCGGTGTCGTTGCAACCAAGGCGATTCTGGCCGGACTGCCCGCCCAAGACATTGCAGATGTGATTGTCGGCAATGTTCTGCAGGCGGGCAACGGCATGAATCCAGCCCGTCAGATCGCTCTCAGATCCGGTCTTCCTGATGAGGTGACCGCGCAGACAATCAACCGGGTTTGCGGAAGTGGTCTGCAGGCAGTCGTATCGGCCGTCCAAGGCCTGCAATGTGGAGACGGCAAGATCTACCTCGCTGGCGGCACTGAAAGCATGTCGCGAGCACCCTATCTTCTGCCGCAAGCGCGCGCCGGATATCGGTATGGCTCTGGTGAACTGGTTGATAGCATCCTCAG
>PLST01000468.1:0-7914 GCA_003164255.1 Acidobacteriaceae bacterium
TGTTGGCGCCCACGGTGCCGTCGGACCCGAGCCCGTAGAACAGCGCGCGCACCGTCTTCGGATCTTCTGTCGAGAACGCCGGATCGTACGTCAGGCTGCTGTGGCTTACGTCATCGTTGATGCCGACCGTGAAGTGATTCTTCGGCGCAGCCTTCGCCATCTCGTCGAACACGCCCTTGACCATGGCCGGCGTGAATTCCTTCGACGACAGTCCGTAGCGTCCGCCGATCACCTTCGGCATCGACTTGAAGGGCAGGCTTGCGGAGTTCTCGGCAAGCACCGTGAGAATGTCCTGGTAAAGAGGCTCGCCCATGCCGCCCGGCTCCTTGCAGCGGTCCAGCGTGGCAATCGACTTCACCGTCGCCGGCAGCGCCTTCAGGAACGCGCTGGCATCGAACGGCCTGAACAGACGAACCTTCAACAGGCCGATCTTTTCGCCCTGCTTCACCATCAGGTCAACGGCTTCCTCGGCCACTTCTGCCCCGGAGCCCATCAAAATAATCACGCGCTCGGCATCGGGCGCACCGTAGTAATCGAACAGTTTGTAAGCGCGGCCGGTCTGCGCGGCAAAGCGGTCCATTACCGATTGCACGATTCCGGGAACCGCATTGTAGAAAGGCGTGCATGCCTCGCGCGCCTGGAAGAAGACGTCAGGATTCTGCGCCGTCCCGCGGATGATCGGCCGGTCCGGCGTGAGTGCGTTTTTGCGGAACTGCACAAGGTATTTGTCATCCACCAGCGCGCGGATGGTCTCGTCGCTGATGGGCAGAATCTTGCCCACTTCGTGCGAGGTGCGGAAGCCGTCGAAGAAATGCATGAAGGGGATGCGGGCTTCAAGCGTGGCGACCTGCGCTACCAGCGCCAGGTCGTGAACTTCCTGCACGGAGTTACTGGCCAGCATGGCCCAGCCCGTGGAGCGGCAGGCCATCACGTCGGAGTGGTCGCCAAAAATCGAAAGCGCGTGTGTGGCCAGCGTGCGGGCCGTTACATGCATCGTGGCCGGGGTCAGCTCACCGGCAATNNTCATCAGCAGCAGGCCCTGCGATGCGGTAAACGTGGTGCCAAAGGCTCCCGCCTGCAATGCGCCGTGGAGTGCGCCGGCGGCGCCGCCCTCACTCTGCAGTTCTTCCACGATGGGCAACGCGCCCCAAAGATTCTTCTTTCCCTCCGAGCGCCATTGATCGGCCCACTCGGCCATCGGCGACGAGGGGGTGATGGGGTAAATGGCCACCACTTCAGAGAGTCGATAGGCTACCGAAGCCGCTGCCTCGTTGCCATCGAGAATTACCATTTTCTGTTCAGTCATTCGCTTTGCCTCATAACGCGGCCCAGGGTGATCAACCGCTAGGCTGAGTGTCGTTTGCGCTGCTTCCATCGGGCAGTGATGCGTGACACAAGCTGGGTCGTGTTTACCGCATTATGAAACGAGTTTCACGGTGTGAATAACTGCAGATCGCTTTACGCACCCCGGTTCATCAAGCCCCAGCCGACGTCAGAAGCCCTGATTTGTGGAGCAAAATCACGACTTCACAGAAAATGTCTTGACAATAAGTAATTCCTTATATAAGTTATCACCTATGGATGGACTCGACGCACAATTTGCTGCCCTGGCTGATCCGACGCGGCGGGCGATCCTGGCACGGCTTTCGCTCGGCGAGGCCACGGTCAATGAGCTGGCTGACCCGTTCGAGATGTCGCAACCGGCGATTTCGCAACACCTGAAGGTACTTGAAGCCGCGGGCCTGATCGTTCGCCGGGTTGATGGAACCCGGCGGCCTCGTCGTCTCTCAACTACAGGCATCGAGGCGATGGATCAATGGCTCGCAATGCTGCGGACTGCCCTGGAGAAAAACTACGACCGGCTGGACCAGGTTCTGGCCGCTACCCACAAGAAGAAAGGAGAAAAACGATGAGCAAGATGACGTTGAAGACGGAAGGTGACACCCACATCCTTGTGACAAGGCGCTTTGTCGCGACCCCGGAGGCGGTCTATCGCGCACACACCGATCCAGAATTGATCAAGCAATGGCTGCTTGGCCCTCCCGGTTGGAGCATGCCGGTCTGCATCAGCGAGGCCAAGCCGGGAGGAAGAATCCGCTACGAATGGTCGAATGGCAAAGGAGCCGGATTCCATCTGACCGGCGAATATCTCGAACTCGACCCTTCCAGCAGGATTGTCCATGTAGAGCGGATGTACCTGCCCGATCCGACACCCGACAACCACGTTGAGACCACGTTCGAGCGTGACGGTGACGGAACCTTGATGACAATGCGGATGACGCTCCCCGACGAACAGACGCGGGCAACCATGCTTGCCACAGGCATGGAGCATGGCATGGAAGCGAGCTACGTTCGTCTGGAAGAAATGATCTAGTATGTTCCAGCTGGATCGGGCAAAGGAAGTCGACACAGGCGGAAGTGGGGCGCAAGGCCAGTAACCGGACTCAACCGGCATGGCCCGAAATCGGTTTTGCGCCCTGTTCCAGAATCTTCGCGGCAAATTCGCCATCGAACACACATGGCTCTCATGCATGCGAAGCGGGAAGGCAAGCGATTCCTGAATCCTGTTCCAACCAAAATGGGCGACTTCTCCATCATGTTAAAAATCGGCCCCGAATTCTTTTTCGGCTCGGCCGCTCGCTCGCCCAAAACACCGCCGGGGCCCTTCCGTACCGACAACACCATCTATGGCGCACCGCCCGCATCCGGCCTGCGCGTCACCTGGTTTGGACACTCCGCTTCCCTGCTCGAAATCGACGGCGTGCGCATCCTCATCGATCCCGTCTGGGACGAACGCGCTGCTCCTGTGAAGTGGGCCGGCCCCAAACGCTTTTTCCCGCCAACCATCGCGCTTCAGGAACTGCCGCCCATCGACGTCGTTCTCATCTCGCACGATCACTTTGATCACCTGGGGGAAGGCACCGTCCGCAAGCTTGCCCGCATGGCGAGTTTCAAGAACTCGCGCTGGGTCACGGCTCTGGGCGTGGCCAAAATCCTTTCGACCTTCGGCGTCGCGCCCGACCGATGCACCGAACTCGACTGGACTGACCGCGTGGAGATCGGCGCGCTCAAAATCGTGGCCTTGCCTGCCCGTCATTTTTCAGGCCGCAGTCTCTTCAACCGATTTCAAACTCTGTGGGCTTCCTTCGCGCTCATCGGCCCGCGCCACCGCGTCTACTACGGCGCCGATTCCGGCAACTGGGAAGAAGGCTTCCGCGAAATCGGCAGCCAGTACGGCCCGTTCGACCTCACCATGCTTGAAATCGGCGCATCGAATCCACTCTGGGCCAACATCCATATGGGTCCTGAGGGCGCAGTGCGCACTTTTCGCGCTCTCGGCGGCCACGGCTTGCTCATGCCGATTCACTGGGGCCTGTTCGACCTCGCCCTTCACCCTTGGGCCGAGCCCATCGAATTCATGTTCTCCCAGGACGGCCTCAGCCTCTGGTCGCCCACGCCCGGCCAGCCCACTGAAGTGGTCCCGAACCAGCAGATCCGCTCCGATTGGTGGCGCAGGGACGCCAACTCGCCAACGACCTGACCAGCTGGCGCTAGCCCGCCAGTCCTTCCACCAGCGCAATCCACTCGTCCTCGAGCGCTGGCCGGTGAAAGCCTTTGCCAGCCCGCTGATACCAGTAGTCGGCGTTACCCTCCGCGCCCTCTTTGCGGTGCAGGTAGGCGTGGACGGCCATGCCATCCCGGGTTTCGAGCTCGTCCACCAACTCGTGAGCACGCGCCCAGTCCCCTTTTCCATCCCACCAAAGGGCCTGGAGCGGCACGGAGAGGCCGTCAGGCGGGTTTTCCCCACCAAGCGTCGCGCGAAATTCCTTGACGTCCATATCTTCCTTGTAGCACCCCCCCAATCCCGTTGCAAAGTGTCAAAAGAAACCTCGACATTTGTGATTTAGGTCACATGCAGACCAAAATTCCACTGCTACAACAGAACCATCGTTCCGATGAAGCAAAAAGAGGGCCCGCCAGGGGGGATCAAACGGTCCTGGCGACAGCGGGAAAGTTGCGCCCTTCGGGAGGCCGAGCGGTGGGAATCCTTAGCGCGATTGGTTTGACTGGCAGAGTTTGCGGGCCGGAGGCAAAAGGCCGTATACTAAATTACGACCAGAAAGGTCGTAGTTTGCGGCTGCTGATGTTCAAGCGGCCTGTTGAGGTTCGGCAGGTGAGTGTACTCAGTCAATTGCACGTGGGGGAGAGCGGGGAGCTGATTGCCCTTGATCTGCCCGAATCCGTTCAGAATCACTTGATGCACATGGGCTTTGTTCCAGGCGCAGTGGTCACTGCCCTACGCAAGGCGCCGGCAGGCGATCCGACAGTCTACGGCGTTGACGGCATGGAGATTGCCCTGCGCCACGAGACGGCTGAGTCGATCCGGGTCCACGGGCCAGTAGACAAAGCCTTGCTGGCTGCCGAGCGTGAAGCGTCCAGGGTAGTCTCGGAATCGGAAGTCCCTGAATTCGTTGAGGCCGCCAGATGAGCAGCACTTGCTGCACCCCACCACCGTTTGTCCCCCCCCGCGCGCCCGGACCTGACAGCGCGCTAAAGACGGTCGTACTGATCGGTCCTCCCAATTCCGGCAAATCTACACTTTTCAACAAGTTGACCGGACTCCGCCAGAAAGTGGCCAACTTCCCCGGCGTCACAGTCGAGCAGCGGCTTGGCCTCATGGCCGGTGTCGGCCGCGAAGACCTCACCCTGATCGATCTGCCGGGAATCTACTCGCTCACGCCCTACTCTGAAGACGCGCGCGTCGCCGTCGACGTCCTGCGCGGACGCATGCCAGGAACGCCCAAGCCTGACGCCGTTCTCCTCGTGCTTGACTCGCTGCACATGACCCGGCAACTGATGCTTGCCGCCCCCGTGCTGGCCGTCGGCCTGCCCACCATGGTCCTGCTCAACATGAGCGACCTGATGAAACAGCGCGGCGGCCACATCGATCCCCTCGAACTCTCAAAAGAACTCGGCGCGCCGGTTGGACTGATCAGCGCCGTTAATGGCACCGGACTTGACACCGTGTCGTTGTTCCTCAATCAGCACACGGAGCGCGCGGCCGCCAAGCCACTGGCGCTGCCCGTGCTGGGCAATGCCGCCAGCACCCACTTGTGGGCAGAGCAGGTGAGCCGTCGCACCGGATATCAGGCTCCGCTCTCGGTCGAAAACACCCGCAAGATCGACAACGTTCTCCTGCACCGCATCTGGGGACCGCTGCTGTTTCTCATCGTCGTCGTCGGCGTCTTCGAGGTGGTGTTCTCCATCGGCCAGCCTCTTTCCAACGGTCTCGGCGACTTCCTCGCGCGCATGGGAGAGTTTGTCCGTCCCCTGCTGCCTGCCGGTTGGCTGCAATCTCTCGTCATTGACGGCGCATGGAAGGGCATCGGCTCGGTCCTCGTCTTTCTGCCGCAGATTCTACTGCTGTTTCTCTTCATCGGCATCCTCGAGGACTCCGGCTACCTGGCCCGCGCCGCGCTCATTGCCGACCGCGTCATGCGCACCATCGGCCTCAACGGCAAAGCCTTCATTCCCCTGCTCTCGGCCTATGCCTGCGCCGTTCCCGCCATCATGGCCACGCGCACCATTGAGAATCGCCGCGACCGCCTCGCCACCATCCTGGTCACGCCATTCATGACCTGCTCTGCGCGCCTGCCCGTGTACATGTTGCTGATCGCAGCCTTCATTCCCCACATTTATTACCTGCACGGATTTCTTGGCCTGCAGACCATCGTCATGCTCAGTCTTTACGTTGCTGGATTTTGGGGCGCAATGACGACCGCTTGGCTCCTGAAAAGCTCCATTTTGAAGTCGAGCGAAACGCCCTTCATTCTTGAGCTGCCGCAGTACCGCATGCCCACCCTGCACTCGCTCGCGCTGCGCCTCATTGACCGCGCAAAAATCTTCCTGCGCCAGGCCGGAACCGTTATCCTCTGCGTCACGCTGGCCCTCTGGGTACTTGCCCATCTGCCCATCATTCATACCGCGACCGGAACGCTCGCCGCGCCGGAGCTGGCGGACAGCATCATCGGAAGGCTCGGACATTTCATTGAGCCCGTCATTGCCCCACTCGGTTTCAACTGGAAGATCGGCATCGGATTGCTCTCAAGCGTGCTGGCGCGCGAGGTAATGGTCAGCACCATGGGCACGCTCTACGGCGCTGACCCCAGCACCCAGGCCATGCACCTGCAGACCGCGCTCCACCACGATATGACCCTCGGCGGCGCGCTCGCCCTCATGATCTTCTTCGCCTTCGCCATGCAGTGNNACCATGGCCGTGGTCCGCCGCGAAACCAACAGCTGGAAGTGGCCTGCCGTGCAGTTCCTCTACATGCTTGCTCTGGCCTACGGCGCGGCCTTTGTGGTGAACCACGTCGTCACCGCCATCTTCGGCTAAGCGTCTTTTCCAAAAAGCTCCTCCCATAATTAACCCTCATCTTGAGCGGAGATAGTTGTGCTTTTAACCTGCACCGCCCATCTCCCGTTAGGGAGAACACGAAAATAGCCCAGGGTGAAGCGAAGCGGAACCCTGGGGTACCGTCCCCTAAAAACTCTCAGCCCCGCAGGGGCGGCGCGAAACTCAAAAAACCACCGCAGCGCCAACCATCGCCACCCGAGCCCACACCCCCTGCGCTGTTACCATTCCTTTGCAGAATTCCCAGCAACAATCGGAGACCCGCATGATCTCGAAGGCACGTTGGATTGCCACTCTCGCCCTCGCCGCAATCGCCATCAGCACAGGCGCCGCGCAGACCGTAAAAACGGCGCAGGGCGAAGCGAAAGGAAAGCTCATCAACGACGGCAGAGTCCGTGCCTTTCTCGGTCTTCCCTACGCCGCTCCACCCGTAGGCCCGCTGCGCTTCAAGGCGCCCGAACCACCCTCCAACTGGACCGGCGTACGCGACGCAACGCAGTTCGGCGCACGCTGCGAGCAATGGCACATCTGGAGCGACTATCTCTTTCTCGACGCCGGCCCCAGCGAAGATTGTCTCTTCCTCAACGTCTACGTTCCAGCGACAGCCAAGANNGTCACCATCAACTACCGGCTCAATGTCTTTGGCTTCCTCGCCAGCGATGATCTGGGCAAGGAGAACAGCGGCTCTGCCGGCAACTACGGCCTCATGGACATGGTGGCCGCGCTCAAATGGGTGCACGCAAATATCGCCCGCTTCGGCGGCGACCCGAACAACGTGACCATCTTCGGTGAGAGCGCCGGTTCCTTTGCCGTGAGTACGCTCCTCGCCGTCCCCCCGGCGCGCGAACTCTTCGCAAAAGCAATCGGCGAAAGCGGAGCGGCGTTCAGCGATCTGCTCTCGGCTCCCCTTGCCACGCGCGCCCCACGCGACCAGAAGTGGACCGAGTCACTCGGCGTCCACAATCTTGCCGAGTTGCGCGCCCTCCCCGCAAGCGCGATCCTCGACGCAGCTCAAAAGCACGGCACCATAGGGTTTGGGCCTGTCGTCGACGGGCAGTTTGTTACCGAAGAAGTGCAAAAAACCTACGCCGAAGCCAAACAAGCACACGTACCGCTGCTCGCCGGATGGAACCGCGACGAGCGCGCCGGAACCTTGTCAAAAGACATGACGGTGGAGAAGTGGAAGGCATTCGCCAAGGAACACTACAGCGCGCATGCCGATGATTTCCTCGCTGCGTTCCCCGCAAAAACCGATGACGAAGCCGTCCGCGCAGCCGACGACTACACCACCGATCAGTTCATTGCCCTCGGAACCTGGAAGTGGGTTGAGGCGCAGGCCAAAGCAGGCGTACCTGTCTACCGCTACCGCTTCGATCTGCCCGCTACGCAAAGCGAGATGCACCCTGAAGGCAAATACGCCTGGCACTCCGACGAGCTCGAGTATGTCTTCGGTACGCTCGACGTGCGCAATGGTGCCCAGTGGCGTCCTGAAGACCGCA
>PLST01000468.1:7959-8966 GCA_003164255.1 Acidobacteriaceae bacterium
CCTACCAGTTCGTAATCGATCCGTCCGGCCTGAAGTAGGTCTGCGCCCGCGCCGTCACCGGCTCCGTGAACTCGGCAATCTGCGTCAGCTGCTTGTAATCGAGCTCCACGCCCAGCCCCGGCCGCTCATTCGGATAGAGCTTTCCATTCTTGAAATCAAGACACACAGGCACATGGGTCAGCGTGCGGCCCTGGTAGTTGTACTCCATCAGCACCGGGCCTGAGAACGTGCCCAGCGTGTTCACCAGCGCCGCCGTGGCAATGGGCCCCGTAAAGTGCGGCACAATGCCCACAAAGTGCGTCTCGCACAGCGCCATGATCTTCAGCATCTCCGTAATGCCGCCCACGTTGGGCAGCGTGGCGCGCACAAAGTCGATGTCGTGGTGCTCAATCAGCGGATTGAAGTCCCACCGGTTGCCCCACTCCTCGCCCGCTGCCAAAGGCACATTCACCTTAGAGCGCAGTGTCGGCAAATCCTGCAGAAATGCCTCCGTNNCGCGCCTGCGTACACTCATCACGCAGATGGTTGATGCGTTCGCGCGTGTTGTACGTCGTATTAGCCGGCAGGTCCATCGCGCCGAATCGAAATGCCCGATACCCCGCCTCAATCGTCAGCCGCGCGCGGTCCTTGATTTGCATGCCCGGTTCGACGCCCGGAATAATCCCCGCCGTGTTGTAGCACTCGCAGTAGTTGCGCACCATGCCGCCCAGCAGCTCGTGCACGGGCATGTTCTGCACCTTGCCCTTGATGTCCCACAGTGCCAGGTCGAGCGCACCAATCGCGTCCGTGCGCTCGCGGCCCGCCGGATAGAAGAAGGCGCGATTCATGTCCTGCCACAGGTGCTCGATGAACTGCGGGTCCCGCCCGATCAGCCTGCCCGCCGAGGGCGCCAGCAGATCCTTCGTGCCCCCTTCACCAATGCCCGTAACGCCCGCATCCGTCTCGATGGTCACCACCACGTCGCTCTGGTTGAACAACGGCGTCGGGTTCGGCGGATTGTACGCGCG
>PLST01000443.1 GCA_003164255.1 Acidobacteriaceae bacterium
CTGCTGGTGGTGGCGATGGCCAGCTATCGCGGCGCCTCGTACATGGATTCGCCGCAGTTTTGCGGACAATCCTGTCACGTGATGCATCCGGAGTACACGGCCTACAAGATCTCAGCGCACTCGCACGTGCCCTGTGTGGAGTGTCACATCGGTTCGGGCGCGCAGGCTTACTTCGATGCGAAGGTCAACGGCACCAAGCAGCTGATTGAAGTGGCAGTCGATCGCTATCCCACGCCGATTCCGTCGCCCGTCACAAGCCTGCGCCCGGCGCGTTTTACGTGCGAAGGCTGCCACACGCCTGCAAGGTTTGTGGGCGAAAAGCTGCTGGTCAAGTCCAACTTCGCTGACGACGAGACGAACACTGAAAGCCAGACGGTGCTGGTTCTGCACCTGGGCGGAGAAGATTCGCTCTCTCGTCTCTCCGGCATTCACGGCGTTCACCTCAACCGCATGGAGTACATCGCCGCCGATGCGAGCAGGAGCACCATTCCCTGGGTCCAGCGGGAGAATTCCGATGGAACCGAGACCGTGTTTACGGCTTCAGCGTTGAACGGCGCCATGCCGCAGGGCGAACGCAGAACCATGGACTGCATCGACTGCCACAATCGCGCGGCGCACACGTTTTCGACTGCGGAAGAGGCCGTTAACCGGTCCATGGCGGATGGCTCCATCAGCCCCGACCTTCCCTGGGTTCACAAGGAAGGTCTGGAACTGCTGAATGCCACCTATGCCAGCCAGGATGAAGCGCGCGCTAAAATTCCGGCACAGCTTGTGGCCTTCTACCAGAGCCAGCATCCTGAAGTGTTAGCCGCAAAGGCCGCGCTGGTAAAGGCTGCCGGCGACCAGCTGGCCACCATCTACTCGCAGAACGTGTTTCCTGACATGAAGGTTACGTGGGGAACGCATCCGAACAATATCGGCCACATGGCGTATCCGGGCTGCTTCCGCTGCCACGACGGAGACCATGTGTCAAAGACCGGAAAGGCGATTACGCAGGATTGCGCGAACTGTCACAATCTGCTGGCCGTTGAAGAAGCCAAGCCCAAGGTGCTGGCCGACCTCGGTCTCTGATCAGCTTGAACAACGGCGGCCTGATGCCCGGCAAAAAGGAACTTGCCCGGCGCCAGGCCGCCGTTTTAATTTTGGCTGTCGCTACGAAGGCTGCGTTTCTGGCGAGGGCCACGCCTTGTGCATAATCGGCGATTCCGTCAATGCCGCCCGCTATACAATCAGGTCCAAGCACAGCGAACCGGCAGGGTGTTCGACGCGCGCGACGGCAAGGACGGGGATGAACAACGACGGTTACCGTCAAGAGGACGACTGGCAAAGGCATTCAAGCGCAGAGAGGAACAGGTCTCGGAAACCTGGCTTCGCTTTGACGATTGCATTCCTTTTGCTTGCAAGCGTGTTGGCTCCGATGGCGAAGGCGGCGACGCCCGCTCCCACGCTGGTTGCCTCAGTGGCGCTTACAACCAATTACACAAATATTCAAAACGGAACTGCGCTCGTAATTACGGTCACGGTGACGCCGGCCGTTCCGCCTGCGACGGGTGTTGAAGCCAACCCGACGGGCACCGTGCTCATTTATGACGGAACCACCTTGCTCGGAACGAATACGCTCTATCCTGCGGCGGGAACGTCGGACGCATCGCTGACCACGCTGACCACGAATACGCTGCCGGCCGGGCAAGACACGCTCTCAGCGGTGTACCTGGGCGACACTTTCTACCTTTCCGCCAATTCGAACACGGTCACGGTTGCGGTGGAGGACTTCAGCATCACGCCGGCTGCCACCAATCCGCCGGAGAATCTGAATATCAACCAGGGATCGGCAGGTTCGGCATCGTTCGTCGTCGGCGGGATGGGCGGATTCAACGGCCTGGTTCAGGTGGTGTGCGCGGTCCCCACGCAAGACAACATGACGTGCACAGCCACTCCGCAGCAGGTAACGCCGACGGCGACGGTCACCTTTGTTGTGCAGACCTTCGCAAACGGCGAAATCGCCCGTCGTGATCAGCCCCGGCCATGGTGGCCGCGCGCCGCAGGCGGCACCCTACTTGCCGCGGTTGGACTTTTTCTTTTGCCCTTTTCCCGCCGCGCGCGCAATCAGCTCCGGGCCGCGGCGGGCGGTTACCCCCGGCAGATCGTGATCCTGCTGATCCTGCTGGTGGGCCTCGCGGGCGCAGGCATCGGCTGCACCTCAAGCGGCGCGATCGCTTCAACGGGCACTCCGCTGGGAGTAGCAACGCTCAAGATTACCGCCTCGGCCTACGTAGACAACACGGTGGTGAGCCACAGCGTCTTCCTTACCGTAGACGTGCTGGCGCCAGGCGCCACTGCGCCGTAGAGCTTCCCATCGCGAGAACATCAACGTTCGATGTTTCCGTGGTCAAGGCAGGTGGGAAGGACTGAGCCCCGAGGTGTTAGGCTGGCTTGTCGTACTTAAGGAGCTTATTCCGCATGTCGTCATCGCCAGCTCATCCCTTCCACTTCAATCTAGTCGCCGCCGCTCATGCCACCATGCTCGAGAACGGATTTCAGCCGGATTTCCCTGCAGTCGCCATTGCTGAACTTAGCGCAATTCAGGCACATCCTGAACTGCCCGATGTACCGGGCGCGCAAGATCTGCGCAACCTGCTGTGGTCGTCCATCGACAATGACACGTCAAAGGATCTTGACCAGATNNCTCGACGCGCACGCGCAAAGCGAGACAACTTCGGTCTATACGGGAGTCGTGGTTTTTCCGATGCTGCCGTCCGCACTCTCCGAGGGCATTACCAGCCTGAACGAAAATGAAGACCGGGTCGCCATCGTGATCGAGTTTGCGGTGGACGCAGCGGGAACGGCATCCGACGGGAAAGCCTACCGAGCTTTGGTGCGCAACCGCGCGCAACTGGCCTACAACAGTGTGGGCGCGTGGCTTGAGTTGCGGGGCCCTGCGCCGGCCAAGGTGGCCGCAAACGCCGAGCTGGCGGCCCAGCTCAAACTGCAGGACACGGCCGCCCAGCGGATGGTGAGTGGGCGCTTCCAGCACGGAGCTCTCGATCTTGAAACCATTGAAACCCGGCCCGTGATGCTGGCCGGTCAGGCCGTGGAAATCACGAGCCTTGAGAAGAATCGCGCCACCTCGCTGATTGAGGAGTTCATGGTGGCGGCCAATGGAGTGATTGCGCGCACCTTCGAGCAGGCCGGCGTGGCCTCAATTCGGCGCATTGTCCGCACGCCCAAGCGGTGGGACCGCATGATCGAGGTCGCCGCGGGGCTGGGCACGACGCTACCCGCGCAGCCTGACTCCAAAGCTCTCAATGACTTTCTGCTGGCGCAAAAGCAGAAGGACCCTGACCACTTTCCCGACCTCTCGTTAACCATGGTCAAGCTGATGGGGCCAGGGGAATATGTGCTTGTTGGGGCGAACGAGGTTTCGCCGGGCCATTTCGGCCTGGCGGTGCAGGACTATACCCATTCGACTGCGCCCAACCGCCGCTTCCCCGACGTGGTGACGCAGCGCCTGATGAAGGCGTGGCTTGCCAAGGCCGCGCAGCCTTACTCCACCAATGACCTTACGGCAATTGCCGCTCGCTGCACGCTGATGGAAGACAACGCGCGCAAGGTGGAGCGGGACATGCAAAAGCGCATCGCCGCCGTTGTGTTGCATCCGCGCATCGGCCAGAGCTTCCAGGCCATTGTCACAGGAGTAAACAACTACGGCACTTTCGTCCGCACCCTCGACCCACATGTGGATGGAAAGCTGGTGCAAGGCGGCAAGGGCCTGGATGTGGGCGACAAGGTGACCGTCAAGCTCATTTCCACCAACCCGGAGAAGGGCTTTATTGACTTTGCGGCCTGAGAGTTACCGGTAAATCCAGGGTCGTTCTGGGTGGTTCGGATACATCGGCCCCTGCTGTTTAAGCCTAATGCTTCCCTGCATTTGCCGATGTTCGTCAGCGATCTCAAACTCCCCGGTTACTCCTACCACTTCAGGGGTAGCCGAAGGTCTCTTTTGGGATATAGCTCATTTAAATTCAGGGATAAACAGCTAAAATTGATTGAGCGGCGGCAAGAGTCCGCCTCCAGAAAGAACCAGGGCAGGGGCGAGATTTTGGGTCCGCAAGCTTCAAGATTTCGTCTAATAGCCCAGTGGCGTTCCTGTAGCAATTCAACTTTTTGACCCTGATTTTGGATCTTGGGCCTTTTTCATCCCAGTTCAGGCCAGGGATGAAGTAACCAGCGGCTACACTTGATCCGACTTCCCGCCAACGCGGATTGAACGGGCAAGCGCCGACTCCATGTCCGGTGAATGAATGCTCGTACGATCTCGTTCTGTCTTCTTAAAACTCGGTTCAGGGTTCCTTCTGTCTGTTTTGGCTTCGGTTTCATTTGCTCAGCGATCGCAGTTGCCTTCGAACGAGATGGCCGTTTTATCGGAGACCGCTCGCGAACTCCCTGAAGCACCCACACCTCACCTTGAGGCGAGTGCAGCAGACTCGCAGGCGAGCCAGACGCCCACGACGACCACGCCGGACAAAAGTACCACGGACGCAGCGTCCCGCACAGCCCAAACCCCCGCAGGCCAAAGCCCCGCAACCCCGGGCAGCTCCAACTCTCAGTCAAACCCTGCCGCCCCGGCTGACGATCAGAAAACCAAGCAACAAAAAGCGGACGAGCAGATCAAGCAGCAGGAGCATCAGCGGGTCCTGGG
>PLST01000294.1:0-1469 GCA_003164255.1 Acidobacteriaceae bacterium
TATGAACCGGAGAAATATCTGACCTGGGGAAAGGACGCCGGGATGAAGTACTTTCTGGGCAATCTTGAGAACCCGGAACTCAGGCCCACCCAGGACGGCGATCTGCTGTGCTACCCCTCGGCTTTCTGGCTGGAACCACATTGGCGGGACACAAAACGATTTCCGATTGAGTGGCTCTTGCGCGAGGCGGCTGAACGCGACGTGGTGATGCTGCTGCACCCTGACAATGTGACCTCCAGCGCCGAAATCATGCGCGAGTTTGTTGTCGCCGTTGAGAAACACGAGACGGTTGTTCTGGAACCGGCGCTCGCCTCAAATCCTGCCTGAATACAAGCAGAATCAGCCTTGGGGTAACCCCAATCATTTCCGAGGGTTTACCGGCAAGTTACCAATGAGGGACTCGCTTGCCCCCCCTGTTTGTGGGATTCTTTCTTGACCTGCGCTTCAATATCCTGACACGAGCGGGGACTTCGGCCTGCCTGAACTGGGGACTGCCTCATGCTCCGGTTCGGGACCCGGTGCTACGATCGCAGTTTTCGGGCAGGTTGAGTCGTCGTTCGGCTGGGATGCAAACCGGGCGCGCAAGCGAAAAAAAGAGGACGCGGCATGTTTCTTCAGGGGTTGTTGGGCCTACCCGAGCGGAAAGGCAAAGGTATGAAGCACCAGATCGGTTGTGTGTGTGTGCTTCTGCTCCTTTTGGTTGCGGCCAGGCTCGCATGCCAGAGTGACGCGCAGATTCAGGCCCAGGACAAGGCGAAGATTGAAGCCGCGATCAGGGCCCAGGATCCTTCACAGCAGCCAGCAGAGCCAACCCTGAAACGGGATCCGATTGAGGCGATGCGGAATTTTGAGCCCGCCGCGGATGAAGAGTATCAACTTGGCAAGGGCGACGAGATTACGGTGGATTTTGCCGGCCGACCCGAGATGCTGGCCAAATTGATCGTCGGTCCTGACGGTCGCATCTCCCTTCCGCTGGCTGGCGACGTGGTCCTGGCCGGACTCACTCGTCCCGAAGCTGCCAAAGCGATAGAGACAGCGCTGGCAAACTACTACACGAATCTTTCTGTGCAAGTGACGGTCACCAAGTACACGGCCAACCGGGTCTTGCTGCTGGGTGCGGTCGACCACCCCGGCATGATCGCATTTGACGGCACGCCGACCCTGCTTGAAGTTCTGGCCCGTGGCGGCGTTGAAGCCGGACCGAACAAATCAACCGGCGAAGGGCTGCACGTGGAGCAGGTGCCCGAGCGTTGTGCCATCTATCGCGGAACCGACCAGGTGCTGTGGGTGGAACTGAGATCCATGATGCAGTCGGGCAATGCCATGGCCGACATGCGCCTGCGCCGTGACGATGTTGTTTATGTCCCTAGTGCCTCTGAACGGTATATCTCCGTACTTGGAGAGGTGCAGCATCCTGGCGCGATTCCATTGGCGTTCAATTCAACCCTCGCGAGCATTCTTGCGCAGGC
>PLST01000294.1:1543-11077 GCA_003164255.1 Acidobacteriaceae bacterium
CTGCAGCGAATTCAATCCGACAGCTTTTCGCAGGTTCATCCCGGCAATGGAACTACAGGCGCAACTCCGCCCGTGAACAATTCGTATCCGGCAGGCGGCAATGACCGGCCGCTGCTGCGCCTGAACCTGGTGCGCGCGCTTGAACTGCATCGTAACCTTGCACTGGGGATCGCGGCTGTTGGATTGGTTCTGGCCCTTGCCTACATTGTGAAGTCGTGGCCCGTTTACATGGCGCAGAGCCAGATCTATATCCAGCCTGCGCAGTCCAAGGTGATTCCGCAGGGCAATTCTGACAACGAACCCATCAATTCCACAGCCTACGACTCCTTTGTTCAGGAGCAGGTGCAGAACGCAACAAATCCCGATGTGCTGATCAATGCACTCCACAAACTTGGGCCCGGCGCATGGCAAAAGGCCGGCGAGAGCGAACAGGCGGCTGCCGATCGGCTTGGCCACTCCATCGAAGTTGCGCGCGTGGCCACCAGCTACCAGGTTTCGATTACCGCCAAGGCTAAAAGCGGCCCGATGGCGGCGCAGATTGCGAATGCGGTGGCAGCAAGCGTGGTAGAGAAAGCGGCAGGCGAGGGCAATGCGGGAGACGCGCAACGAATTGCCGTGCTGACCGACGAACGGACACGCATTCAGAATGAGCTGAACTCCGACTACGCAGAACAGAGCGATTTGAACAAGCAACTGGGCATGGCTGCTGTGGGCACCTCCGCTCCCGACTTGATTGACGATGAAATTGGCAAAACGCGCGAGGAGTTGATCAAGGCCCAGACGGATCACGACGAAGCCGAAGCGCGCTACACCTCTTTGAAGGCCGGCCAGAGCAATTCCTCAGCGGCAATGAATGCCGAGGCCGACGACATCATCGCCTCCGATGCAGGGCTGACTAGCATGAAGACGTCGCTCAACACCAGGCGGGCAATGCTGATTTCGCAAATGGCCAATCTCACGCCCACCAATCCTGAATACAAGCAGGACGAAGGAGAGCTGTCGAAGATCAACGCCAGTCTCGACTCCATGATGAAAGACCTGCGGAACAACGCGGCTACGCGCATCCAGGAGAAACTGCGCACAGACCTGGAGCGGACCGCGGGTGTTGAGGCCCAGTTGAACGGGCAACTGCGTCAACTGGCGGAAACCGCGGCCAGCGCCACGCCCAAGCTTCAGCGGGTCAATGACCTTTCCACTGATATCGCTCGCCTGCGGAATCGCTACACGGTCGTGGATGAGCAACTGCACAACCTCATGCTTGAGGACAGCGCCCCCGGCGGCGTTCACCTTTCAGTGGCCGCAGTGGCGCCGCTACACCCGGCCATCTCAGGAATTCTGAAGAAGGCGCTTCCGTTGGCCCTGGGCGGTTTGATCCTCGGATTGCTTGCCGCGTCGCTCGCCAATCATCTTGACCCCAGGGTCTACATCGCTGCCGATGTGGAGCATGTGCTCGGATTTGCGCCCATGGCTGTGCTTCCGGATTTTGATGAAGTTTCAGGCGAAGTGGCCTCAGAGAATCTGCTGCGCCTCTCCGCGACCATCGAGCACGCCCGCAAGCAAGGCAACCTGAAGAGCTGCATCTTTACCGGAACCGCCTCCGGAACCGGGGTCACAACAGTTGCGACGCGCGTACGCGACATTCTCGAGGCGATGGGAAGGCCCACGGTGCTCCTGGATGCATCGGGCACACCTGCTCCAACCGAACGCGCGAATGGTTCGGTAAATGGTCTCGGCACCTCACTCGATCATCCAGCGGCCGTGCGCGGCAGCCGCTCGACGGCCCTGTTGCAGCAGGTGGCCGAGGAGGCCGGGACGCATCAGGGAAGCCTCGTGCTCACTGATGCCGCGCCGCTCGTGATCTCTGCCGAAACCGAGTACCTTGCGCGCTTTGTCGACTGTGCGATCGTGGTTGCCGAGTCGGGCGTAACCACACGGGCCCAACTTTTGGCGGCAGTCAACGCGCTGCAGCGGCTCGATGTTGCGACTGTGGGTTTTGTATTGAATCGCGTTGGCCTGGCGAAGGCGGACCCTGCCTTTCGCAATTCGATTCGCGAAATTGAGAATCATCGGCGCGCCCAAAGCAGGCCGGCAGCGAGTGGCCCCGCGAGCGCGAGCGCCGCTGCCGAGGCAGCTCTGCCTGAGCCCGAGCAGCTTCCCAGCGAGACAGATTTTCGTAGTGCGCCGGCGCTTGCCGCAAAGGCAGTTTCCTGGCCTGAACAGAGTATGCCTGCCGCTTCTGCTCAGCCGTCAAAGTCTGAGCCGTCAAAGTATGAGTTGCCAAAGTCTGAGTCGCCAAAGCCTGGCCCGGCTCCCGCTGCGGAATCGCCCGCGCACTGGCCAAAGCATGAGATTGCGGAATGGCCCTCAGCGGAGCACGGCTTACCGCATTTGGTTGAGACGGCGCCGGCTGAAGATGCCGACATGCCCTGGTGGCTGGCCGAGGCGAAAACGCATGTGCACCCTGCGATTTCAAAGCCGGTCGAACCAACTGAAGCGGCATTGCCTGAGCCTGCCGAATCTGCGCCCGCCAAACCTGTGCCTGCCAAACCTGTATTGGAGACGGAGACGCAGAGCTTCACTCCCTGGGAGGAGCCCCCGCTCAGAGCAGGCGAGTTCCTGCTGCGGGCAACATCGTCGCCTGCTGCCCCACCCGTACCGGCAGAAGTGCCGCAAATGCAGCCGGACCTTCATCCCAAGGAGTCTCCATCGAGGCTGAATGGTCTCAGAGGCCTGCTCTTCTCGCTTGGGCTGAAGAACCTGGGCCGAATAGAAGACATGCCCTTGGATGACGACGATCCGATTCTGGCCCTCGAGGGCGAGCGAGAGCGCACCGTCCTTGCGCACACATTCACGCCGTTTGCGGATCCTGAACCGGCTTCGGTTTCAGTTCCGCAATTCGGGCCCAAATTCGAGCCCCCAAGAATCGAGCCCAAAGCAGAAGTCGCCTCCGAGAGCCAGCTAGTGGCCGAGCCCGAATTTCTGCCACCCAGAGAGTTCGTTCCTGTGAAGGTTTCTGAGAACGGCTCCCAGAACGGCTCATCGCGCCTTTACTTTGACGACGATATTCAGATACTGCCCTCAAAGCGGGGACAATATAAGAGACGGGGATGACGGTTCTTCGACCGCATCCTTCCGAAGTCACGACGCTTCGGGAACCTCACCCCTCAAGCAACGATCGCCGACAATCCCCCGGCATGCTCATCCCGGGCGCCCTATCCAATCGTTCGCGGTTTGCGCGCCATTCCGCATCGTGACTTCCCGCAAAGCGTTTAACGCACGCCTGTGATTCGCATCACCACGACAGACCTGAGCGCGAGGCTAACATGGTAGCCCGTAAGGCCTCTCTACTCGCGAGTTCGCGTTCCCTTAGCGAATCCGCAGGCATCAGGGACCCGAATACTCTTTTGAGGTGGGTAAAATGACTGGTTTTGCGCCGGTGTTATGGTCGATTTGGGGTGCGTTCATTCTGCTTTTCGCCATTGTGAAGTTGTATATTTCCAGGCTTTCTCGCGACGAGGAAGACCAGATCTTCCTGGGTGAAGGATTCGAACACGAGAAGTCGGCGCAAGCCGCCATCGTGTCCAGAATCAACAAGGTTCAGCCCTTCCAGAAGGCAGCCCTTGGCCTTGTGATCGCCATGACGGCAGTTGTCGTGGTGTACTACGTTTTCGATATTTTCAGGCAATTCCAGTAGGCTGCAGTCTCTGGGCGTGTCAACAGACGCTAAGATGCCATCCACGCAACGAGCCCCGGCGGTAGTCTCCCACCGTCGGGGCTCGTGATCATGTTTGTGCTGAACTACATCCGCCGCAAAGCTTGCCGCAGGCCTTAGTGGATGATGTTCAGCTGCAGCATAATGTCGCGAATGTAATAGACGATAACTACAAGGGTCATGGCAAGAGCCAGCCACTTGGCTATGCGTAACGGAAGCTCTACCTTTTGGACTTTTGCCACGATTGCCATCTGGGCAGCCCGTTCGTGATCAAAAGAATCGTCGAGAAAGATCTGGTCGTCTTCGTTTTTTTCAAGGCTCCCGCGATACACATGGAGCAAGAGCATTGAAGCGACGATGACGCCCCATATGGTCCACATAATCGGAACAAGAGTCATATCCCACCTCCCAACCAGGAGTGACGGTCCCATCTACGGGCGGGTCCGTGGAGAAAGCGCGGGCTCGTGAGTACTGGGGCCTCACGGTTGACCATAATAGCTCCGAATGGGTACGGCTGTGTTGATTAATTTTTGAAACAGCCGTTTTCGGCCTGGTAGCGGGCGCGGAGACCAGCCGTCGGTCCTGTGCCAACCCCTGTTAATTCTGCGACCTGGGGGTGCGGCAGCGCATCGAACAAGATAACTGCCGTGATTCGGGCTTGAAACCCTGCCTGCGGAACGGTAGAGTAAGAGAGAACGGCAAGCAAATCAACGCCCTGGAGAAACCATGTCCACAGTAACGGCCGCACCCATTCAGGAAACCGAAAAGAAGTCTCCACTGTTCCTAACGCCGCAGGCCATCGCCAAGGTTCGCGAAATCATGGCTACCCAGGATCCCATTCCAGCCGGGCTGCGCATTGGCGTCGTGGGTGGCGGATGTTCGGGATTCCAATACTCCATGGCTTTTGAGAATCAGAGCGGCATGATGGACAAGGTGTTTACCTTCGAAGACCTCAAGGTCTTTGTGGATGCAACCTCCTTGATGTACCTGAATGGCTGTACGGTGGACTACGTCGAGACGCTGGAAGCGGCTGGATTCAAGTTTGACAACCCACAGGTCAAGTCAACTTGCGGCTGCGGCTCCTCCTTCAGCGTGTAACGGCAAAGTTCAGGCTTGGTTCTTTCGCAGGAAAGGCCCGTCCCTCACAAGGGGCGGGCCTTTTGCGGTTTGGACGGGAGAAGGGCTGAGTTCTTACTGCTGCGGAGTGGTTTCAGGCGTGGACGCCGGCGGGGCCACCGGAGAAGTGGAGTTCGTGCCCGAGCCGATGCCGGGACTTCCGATCGGTGTGCTGGTCGCGCTGGCCGGCGTGCCTATGTTCCCCGTGTTGCCCGACTGCGTTCGCATTTCGGTGAGCGGGTCGTAGACAAACTCCCACTCGTTAAAGTGGCTCTTCTTTTTGTAGATCAGGATGGACTGTTTTTGGCTGGCGGGAGAAAAGCCAATGATGCCTGCGCCGCCAAACGTTTGTCCGCTGAGGCCAGTACTGCCAGACGAATTGCCCGAGCTTCCCGAGGAACCCGTACCGCCGGCCCCGGACGCTGAGCTTCCTGACGTATCGCCCGGCGCGCCGGTGGAGGGTGCAGTCCCGCTCGTACCGGAAGAGGAGCCGAAGCTAGAACCAGAAGAACCAAAGCTCGAGCTCGAGGACCCAAAGCTTGAACCCGAGGATCCCAACCCACCAATACCGGAACTGCCTCCGATCCCGCCCCCGCCGCTGGGGCCGACACCGGCCATCACCGAGCCGCCGGCCGAACCAGCGCCGGCCAGTGGCTGGCCGAAGAATCCCAACGTCTGCGTCTTCGCCTGGCCAAACAGGATTGGCTTCCAGTCCTGCTTGCCGGTCGTGGGATCGATGTATTTCTTGCGCAGAAACCGGATATCGTTGGTTTTCACAAGGGCGTCGGCGTTGGGCGGATAGGCGTGGAACTTTCTGTAGTAAAGCTGCACTGCCCTGATGTACTGCTTGCCGCGCTCCATGGTTTCCCGCTCGCGGTCGCGCTCAATCTCCTTGCCAATCGCGGGAACGGCCACCGACAGAGCGATGGTGAACATGACGAGGAGAAACATGACCCAGATGAGGATGTAGCCCTCTTCGGCTGGCCGGCGACGGATTGGGGATGCGTTCTGCATGGCTCCAGTTTTCAGAACGAGGTGAGCGGCAGGGTCTGCGTGTTGTTGTACGACATGTCAGTCACCTGCACATTGAGCGGGTTGATGGCGGCCACCTTGTACCGATGATCGACAATCTCTCCAACCGCGGCCATGAAAATGTCGTCGCCGTGCGTGAAGAACGCTCGCAGCGATTTGTCCTTGCCTTGCGTGTAGCCAAAATACTTGAGGTCGATGGCAGGCGGCCTCGGGGGACCAGCCACCACGGGCACCGTCACCGCAGGCCCGCCTTGTCGTGCGCTCTTGATAGGGGTCTCAATCACCACCGGCGCCGATTCGGCAGAGAAGATATTCCTGCCCGTTCCCGCGTAATGCACGTCTTCACTCTCGGCCAGCTTATCGAAATGAAGGGTAGGATCAATGCCGGCATTGGTCAGCTTCACGGCTTCGGGTCCCGCCGCCGCTGCTGCAACGCCCGGATGTGCTTCAGTTCCAGGGTGGTTCAGAGGGGGCGCCGCAACTGTGCTCTTGGTTGGCGTCGGGCCGGTAAACATGTTGTACAGCTCAATGCCGCCGAACACGAGAACAACTGCGAACAGAACAATCACCACGTAGACCTGGCGCTTGTTTTCGATTCCAAGTTGCATGGCCATGTCTACTCGTGCTCCCTTCCGGCGGCGGGCACTTGAGCCGTATCTTCGCCAGGTTCGGGAGTGGAGGGCAATCCGCTGGCTTCAGCATCGGCCGGGCGCAGCCATGTGGCTACGCTTAACCTCAGGTTCACCTGTCCGCCTTGTTGACCGGTGAGCGCCATGGCGCGGATGACGAAAAACGTCGGGTCGCGCTCCAGGCTGTTGATGAACCGCATAATCTGCGGATACTCGCCGCTGATGCCGGCTTCCATGGTGATCTGTGTCAGGTCGGAGCCGGGCTTGCCCTGTGTGTACTGCACGCGGGTCAGGCGCACGCCTGAAGCAACCTCAAGATCGCCGATGCGCGACGAGATGGACGAGTAGTCGGGAGGAATGCGCTTCTCATAAAAGCTGCGCATCTGGGAGCGCGTTTCATCCACGCGCTTGTCCAGGCCGCGCAGCGGGGCGGTCTGCAGGTCGAGAGCCTTCAGCTCCACCTGTTTTCCCGCGAGCACGTCGCTGGAGCGGCCATTGGTAGCCACCCAGTCAAGGCCCACGCGGACTGAAAGTGCAATCACCAGCGCAAGCAGAACCGCGAATCCGGCCCAGTGCCAGGTGATGGGCGAAGAAAGGCGCTCGCGCCAGGAGGGCGACGGACTGCCGTTGCTCATCGCTGTCCTCCCGAGGCGGCATTTTCGCCGGTGTAAGGAATGCGGCCCTCATGGGGTCTAAACGAGGATTCGCCCGGCTCAGGCGCATAGCGCAATATCGGCGCGGCGCCTGTCTTCTTGCCCAGGCTTCTGGCTTCCTCCGTCGTCGGCGGATTGTATTCCGCAAGCAGCTCAAAGTTGAAGGGATTGGTTGCGCTCACCGGGATCATCCGTTGGTTCGGAGCATTGCTGGTCTCGGAGTTCTCGCCTACGATGCGCGGCAGCAGAAAACGCCGTGAGTGCTCCAGGTTGCGCACCAGGTCAACCGCGCGATCGCGGGGTCCAATCACGCGCAAGCGTACGGTAATGTGTCCGTCCTTGGCCCGCACCGGCTCGAGCGTCGACACCTGCACACCGCCAGGGAGAACCGTTTCAAGATTCTCCATCGCCAGCGTCCATGAAAACGCTTTTTCGTCGAAGAGTTTGTTGAGCGCGTCGGCCGAGGCAAGCAATCGGGCGTTGTCCGGCTGCTGCATCATGGCCTGGTATCCTTGCCGCTCGGCATTCACGCGGGCGATATCGCCGTCGAGGGAGTGTTCGCGTGCGCGAGCCTGTTCGGCCTTCTGGTGCAGGGCACGCAGCCCCAGCAGAAGGCAAACGGCAACCAGGGCAAGAATCCCCATGCCGATGCGCAGCCGTTTCAGGGCCGGTCCATAATCGGCAAAGGGGCGAGTGGCGAGATTGAGCGTGATACGCATGGGTTATCGTGCCCCCGCCAGTGCGCCGGTGGCTCCCGCAATGCACGCGTTTCCAAGTGAAGTGACGGCCCCGGTTTGAGGGCGCGGAACCAGATCAACCACGGTCAGTTCGGGGTTGTCGATCCATTGGGCGAACTCGGCTGTTGGATAACAGCCGGAGTAATGCAGCTCGCGAGCAGGCGCCTGCAGCTTGTCTTCAAAATAAGCCGCGGCCACCGCAATGCCGCGCTGAATTTCGGAGAGCCGCAAGGGAGGATTTTCCGGCAGGTCGAGCGTGCGATGCAGCAGCAGGTCGTTGCCGTTGGTAATTGAGGTGGTCAGCGCCAGCGGGCTCACGTTGGCCGCCAGTACAGCCTCCATTGAATCGATGGCTTCAAGGGCCGCCAGGCTTGAGGGCAGAACCGCGCCCGGCTCGTATCCCGCGCCGCGCACGGCCGCTTCATACTCGGCAAGAATCGGGCCCGGCAGCACCGCTGTGAGCACTCTGCACTCCGATGCGCTTTGCGACAGAACCTGGTAGGTGACTCCGGAGTGCTCCACATCGAAGGGGACCATCTTGCGCAGCCTGAAGCGCAGTACCGGAAGGACGTCGGCTTCGCGCGTGGGCAGGGAATCGAAGTCCAGTACAAAGATGCGGACGGCGGTGTCCGGCAGCACCAGCGTGACGGCGCGCGTGTGCGGAGCCACCTGGCCGAGAGCAGAACGAAAGGCCGCTGTGACGGCGTCGACGTCGCGAATGTTGGGCTCACCGATGCCTGGAATCAGCGCGCCGGACGGCAAAGACACAAATCCGTAGACAGGCGCCTCACCCGAGCCGGGTCCGCCGTGGCGGACGGCTGCCAGAACTCCGTCAGGAGTAATCTCCACTGCCGCCGGGGGACGTCCAGGGTGCTTGGAGCCAATCTTCGCCTTGTTCAGGATCGATTTCACTATCGGGATGCCTCAATAAACGTTACCTTATTGATCTCCTTGAGCGTTGTGAGGCCGCGCCGCACCCGCTCCAACGCCGATTCGCGCAGAAAGCTCATGCCTTCTTTGCGGGCAAGCTTGCGTACTTCAGAGGTCGGCTTCTTATCCAGAATCAACTCCCGGATCGGGTCGGTCAAATCCAGCAACTCGTGAATTGCGGTACGGCCGCGGTAGCCTGTTCCTCCGCATTCCATGCAGCCTGCGCCCTCGCGAAACCCAAAGCCGCGCCATTCGTCCACATTAAGGCCCGCGATGGCGAGGGTTTCATCGTCATAGTAAACGGTGTGCGCGCAATACTCGCAAATGGTGCGTACCAGGCGCTGAGCCAGGATGCAGTTAAGCGCCGATACGAAGTTATAGGCCTCAACCCCCATGTTCAGAAAGCGGCCCAGCACGTCAACCACGTTGTTGGCGTGCACGGTGGTGAACACAAGGTGACCGGTGAGCGCAGAGTTGATGGCGATCTGCGCAGTTTCCTGGTCGCGGATTTCGCCTACCAGGATCTTGTCAGGATCGTGGCGAAGAATCGAGCGCAGTCCCCGGGCAAAGGTGAGTCCTTTTTTCTCGTTCACCGGGATCTGCGTAATCCCGCGAATCTGGTATTCCACCGGGTCTTCAATGGTGATGATCTTGTCTTCGTCGCTCTTGATTTCGATGAGCGCGGCGTAAAGGGTGGTGGTTTTGCCGGAGCCGGTGGGACCAGT
>PLST01000296.1 GCA_003164255.1 Acidobacteriaceae bacterium
AATGCCGGTAGCGCTCCGGAATGTGCGCAGCCGCAATGCGCCTTTGTTCGCGGTCCACTTCCTGGCACTCGCAAGCGCGCGAAACCCACCTTCCGGCGCCGTCCACCACGCGCACCAGACCAACTCCACCACAGATCGCACAATTCGTCATCTTGTTCAAGCCTAGCGCATCGCGCACAGCGAGTGCGCCGGTGCAGCGCCGGTGCCCGAATGTGGAAAAGCTGAGTGCTCCGGGAGCAGAAATGCGCCGCAATGCCGGCCCGTTTTGGGACCGGATTAGCCCATCTTGAAACTGCCTAGAGGAATAGAATGAACAATTTGTCATTTCATGACCTAGCACCAAGTGTGTATGGACATACTTCCTAAGCGTGGTTACGGTTGATCGACAACAACGTTACCAATGATTTTCACCAAATCCATCGGTACCGGGGAGTTCCTATGTTTCGGAAGAGTTTCGCTCTTGTCTGCCTTTTGCTCGTTGGGGGATTGTTTCTGTCCGGATGCGGAAGCATCGAGTCGGCGAGTGTCGCGGTAACAGCATCAGGAACAACCGTTGATGCAACGGATGCAATCACCCTTACCGCTGTCGTGACAAATGACACGAACTCAGCAGGAGTGACCTGGACCGTAACTGGCGGGGGCACCCTTTCGAACACGACCACCAGCGCCGCGACCTACACGGCGCCGGCTGCCTCGAGCACGGCTCTCACCGTCACTGTGACTGCAACTTCAGTCGCGGACGCGACAAAGAGCGGATCCGCAACCATCACGGTGCCAGCCAAGCCGGCGATTACGACTGGAGCGCTCGCGGCGGGTACTGTAGGAACAGCCTACTCGGCGGCTATGGCGGGCAGTGGCGGCATCGGCCCTTACACATGGACCATTACCAGCGGCACGTTTCCAGCCGGCCTGGGCATGAATTCGGCGGGCGTAATCTCCGGGACGCCGACAGCCCCAGGCGTGGGAACCACCAACCTGACCTTCGTGCTCACCGATTCCGGCAAGGCGACAGCGCTGACCTCGAGTGTGACTCTCGGCCTTACGGTCAATGCGGCCCTGGCAATCGCGTTTACCGGTTTGGTGCCGGCCACCGCGACCTATAACGTGGCCTACACCGGCAGCGCGGCAGCAGGCGGCGGTGCGGGTGCACTCACTTACAGCGTGGCCAGCGGCGCGCTGCCCACAGGATTAAACCTGAACGCGGCAAACGGCGCAATTATCGGAACGCCCACAGCCACCGGAACTTTCAATTTCAGCATCAGGGCCGCCGATGCGTTTGGCGACTCGAACACCCAGGGTTACTCGATTGTGGTCAGCTATCCGGCCGTGGTTGTTACCCCTGCCACACTGCCCACCGGGTATGTCCAATCGGTCTATCATCAATCCACGCTCGCAGCCACCGGCGGATCGGGAACCGGCTTCAGTTTTGCGCTGGCGAACGGCACGCTGCTTCCAGCAGGGTTGAACCTTTCTTCCGCAGGCGTGATCACAGGCACTCCTACCGCGACGGGAACCACAAACTTCACAGTCACGGCAACCGATTCAGCTTCGAACAGCGGCAACGGGAATTTCTCCATCACCGTCAACGCCGGGGTCAGTATCAGCACCAGCTTGACTTTGCCTACGGGTTACGTGGGAAGCAGCTATTCGCAGACCCTCGCAGCGACTGGCGGCTCCGGAACGGGCTACACCTGGACCGTAACCGGCGGGTCCACTCTGCCGGCAGTTTTAAGTCTTTCGACGGCCGGCGTGCTGAGCGGCAAGCCCACAACGACCGGCACTCCGAGCTTCAGCATCACGGCAACTGACTCTGTTGGTAACACCGCCAGTGCGACGTTCTCGATGACCATCGCAGCGGGCGTGAGCATTAATGTTCCAACGCTGCCGACGGGATATCCGGGAACAAGCTACCCGGGGACAACCTTGACGGCATCGGGGGGCACGAACACGGGCTTTACCTGGAGTTGGGCTGCGGCCGGTGGATCCACGCTGCCCGCGGGCCTCAATATCGGATCGACAACCGGTGCGATTACGGGAACGCCTACCAATTCAACCTCGGCAAGCGTCGTTTCGAGCGTGGTGGTCACCGCGACCGACTCGGTTGGGAACCAGTCCACAACGACGATTTCAGTAACCATCGAGGCAACCGTCGCCATCACAACGGTAACGTTGCCTGGCGCGACCATCGGCGTGAATTACAGCCAGCCGCTTGCGGCTTCTGGCGGATCGGGGAGCTACACGAGCTGGCAGGTGACTACCGGCGCGCCCAGCCTTACCGCAATCGGTTTGGCGCTGAACACCAGCACCGGCGTCATCTCGGGGGCTTCGCCCACCAGCGGCACCGCGATCTTCAGCGTCGCAGTCACAGACTCACAGGGCCATGTCTCCACGGCTGCCTCATTCACCGTGGTCGCCTCCTCCGCGCTCGTCGTCACCACCGCGAGCCTGAATCAGCTCAACGTGGGGCAGACACCCACGCAAGTGATGGCCGCGGCGGGCGGCTCGGGCATCATCGCCGACTACAGTTGGAGCTGGACCGCAGCGGGCGGATCGTCGCTGCCTCCGGGCTTGACCATGGGCGCAAACGGCGCCGTTGGCGGCTCACCAACCACTGCCGGCACCTACAGCGTCGTCGTCAAGGTGCAGGATTCGGGTTCCAGCACCAGCAACACCGTCACCTTGTCCATCACCATCAACAGCGCTATGTCGTTGTCGGCCAACAGCACGCTCCCCGCCGGCTACACGGGCGTTGCCTATAGCGGTACGATCGCAGCCTCGGGCGGCAGCGGGAGCTATTGCTTCACGGTTCCCACCGCGGCTCAATATACCGCCGGTATCTGGGACGGTCTGCAGACATCCCTCCCCAACCTCCCGCCCTCGGGCGGATGCAATTATCTCGGCGGCAGTTCCCTGTCTCTCACCGGAACGCCCACCAACCCGCCCGCTCCTCCTTACAACATCCCGCTCAGCATCTCGGTAACCGATGAAACAACGGGACAAACCATAACCCGGGTGTACAGCATTTCGGTCACCGCTCCCAGCGCTCCCTCGCTGCCGGCGTCGAGCCTCACCGCAGCCACCGTAAGCCAGAGCTACACGGGATCGGTTACCGCAACCGGCGGGATCGGACCAAACTACGTCTGGACGATCAACGGCACGGCGCTGGCTACCAACGGCAGCCCAGTGTCGATAACCGATGGTTTAACCGTGAGCAATAACGGCACCAATGTGTTGACCATCGGCGGTACGCCTACCTCCGTTTCCACAACGCCGGGCGTTCAATTCACCGCCCAGGTCAAGGACACCACGACCGGCCTTACGAGCGGCGCGGCCACCACGTATACGATCGTGGTGAACGCTGCGGGATCGAATGTAAGCGGCCAGATCTCGATGAACGGCAACTGCGGCCCGGGCGGGACCGTGCCAACCATCACGCTCAACCTGCTTACGAATCCGGGTGGAACGGTCGTCCAGACGCAGACCACCGGCGGCAGCGGAAACTACACGTTCACGTCGATTCCCAACGGGAACTACACGATCTCTCCCTCGATCACGGGGCCGAGTTCGTTGTTCAGTCCGGCGACTCAGAACGTAACCGTGAGCAACGGCACTTTGAGCGGAGAGAACTTCCAGGTGTCTCTGGGTTACACAGTCTCCGGCACGGTGAGTTACGGAGGCTCGAACACCGGGCGCATCTACCTGACGCTGAACAGCACCAACTGCGGCGGGAATGGCGCAACAGGGACCAGCATTGCCGCTGCGGGAGCATTCACGATTCGCGGCGTACCGCCCGGCAGCTACAACCTGCAGGCTTACATGGGCCTTGCGACGCTTGGCAACGCCTTTCCGAACACGTCCGACCCAACGGGCAGCACATCCGGCTTGACGGTTTCCAATGCGAATCTCACCGGACAGACCATCACGCTGACCGATAACACGCCTACCAGCGTGCCCAGTTCGAATCCATCGTTCAATGCGATCACGCCAACCGACCAGGGTGTAGTCATAACCTACAGTCCTGTGAAAACAAACGTAAACGGCGCCACGACGGAGGGGGCCACTTCGTACGACGTGCAATGGAGCACGAGTTCGTCGTTCACGTCACCCGTCGTCCACAACTTCAAGGCTATCGGAAAGAGCGCCGATGTCTGGATGCTGAGCAACGGAACGTCGGGCGTCTCCGGCAGTTCGTTCAGCAACGGCACACCTTACTACTTCGAGATCCGCGCCCGCAATTCGGTTGGACCCGCCGCAAGCTGGGTGGTTTACGGCGGCGGCACTCCAACCGCCGTGACCCCAGGCGCCTCAACGAGTGGCATCCAGGTGCAGGGCACGGTTACCATTCCCAATGGCATTACGCCATCAGGGCCGTTGTATGCCGGGTTCTACAACCAGAACACGAATACCGTTTATGGTATGCGGATCGCGGCGCCAACAGCAGGGGCGAACAATTACACGGTCTATTTACCCAGCGATTCCAACCCCGATTACATCAACTTCGCGGTCCTCGACCAGAACAACGATGGCTTGATCGACGCGGGGGATGTATCGAACACGGGTGACAACCAATCCAATGGCATAGCCATAACATCAGCTCTGACCGGGCAAGACCCGCCGCTGCCCAACGCCAACAGCACGGCCACGGTGATAACCCAGTACTATCAAAGCACCTCCTCTGGCGGCAGTTCGACCGGCTACAACCTCAGTTTCGATGTGAGGGGAGGCAACAAACTGCCTGTTGCGGTTACGTTGAGTTCGGGCCCGAATACGATCAATCCCATTGACATCAGCGTGTGCAACAGCTGCGGCAACTCGCAGTTCGACTACTCTTCAAGTATCGGAAATGCCGTGCCGTCCGTCGGTGACACCTACGACTTCACGGTCACGTACAGCGACGGAAGCCAGGACACCGGAAGCACAGTCAATGGCGCGGTAACTGCGTTTGGAACTACAGGCGCGGTTGCGGGAGCCAGCGATCTTGTTACGAATCTCTCACCGAATGGGACCAGCAGCACCAGCCTGACACCCACGCTCAGTTGGACCTACCCAGCGGGCGCAAGTTCAGCCAACTACGTTTACTCGTTCTATTTTTCAGACAGCAACGGAAACACCATCTGGCAGTTGCCAAACCAAAGTTCGAACTCCAACGGCTTTAGCTATGCGCAGGACCCAACCGGGACGCTCACCTGGAACGTCGATCCGATACCCGGGGATAACAGCTCGGTGCAAGGCAGCCTGAATACAACCACGCAATACAACTGGCAGATTCAGGTCCAGGACAGTCTCGGCAACTCGGCGCAGGCGCAGACCTGGTACCAGCCATAAACATCAATGCATTTGACTCATCCGAGGGCAGCCAACTGCAAAGTTGGCTGCCCTCTGCTCTTTCCGCTAAGAGACGTTGATCCCGCGACCACGCAATTGCCGATTCACAGCGCCCGGGTGGCCGTAGCGAGGCTTGATTGCCTACAATCGATTGCGCAGAGCTTCCTGCCTGAAAAGAACCCTGAAACGAACATGGACTGGCTTGGAGCCTTCGCAGATTGCGGTGCCAAGGTGAATCGAATGAAAGTACGCAGCGGATTTTTAATCGCACTTGTTCTAACCACGACAGCCGTCCTCACGCATTCCGCGTCCGCACGTGCGCAGCAGGGGGACAGCCACGCCGCCATCACCGCGCCGGTTGCCGCCCAGGCTCCGCAAACCGCCGCGCCGGCCATCTCGCACGACGATCAGATGAAGAACGACTGGCCCTGGCTGGGCCGCTTCAAGGAGGATAATTTGAAGCTTCCGCCGCCCGCCCCCGGCGAAGACCGCGTCGTCTTCATGGGCGACTCGATCACCATCGGCTGGCATCTCGACCAATCGTTTCCCGCCAAGCCTTACTTGAATCGCGGCATCAGTGGACAGACCACCCCGCAGATGGTTCTCCGCTTTCACCAGGACGTGATTGCGCTCGAGCCGAAAGTGGTCATCATCTTGGCCGGCATCAACGACATTGCGGGTAACACCGGGCCCATCACCGTGGAGCAGACTGAAGACAACCTGGCGGCGATGGCCGAGATGGCCACGGCCAACCACATCAAGGTGGTGCTGTGCGCGGTGCTACCCGCATTCGACTTTCCCTGGCGCCCAGGCCAGGCGCCGATGCCCAAAGAAATTGCACTGAACGCCTGGATCAAGACCTACGCCGCCTCGCATGGCCATGAATTCGTCGACTACTACACGGCCATGAAGGACGACCGCGGCGGTCTGCCCACATCCCTGAGCCATGATGGTGTGCATCCGCTGCCGGCCGGGTATGAAGTGATGGCGCCACTAGCCGAGGCGGGGATCGAAAAGGCGCTGAAAGGCACCTTCTAGAAGCCGACCCCTGTTCCCTGTTCCTTGTTCCCTCGGCCGCTGTGCCCCTCAATTCATCGCAGTTTTTTCGCGATGAGTGGGCGGCGAGGGGCCAGCGGTACACTGTTCTAGCTATGTCCAACCAACAGTTGTCCGCCTCCACCATGAAAGATCCCCTAACCTGGCTCTATCCTCCCGTCGAGCCCTACAACACCGGTCGGCTCCAGGTTTCGCCCGTACACGAACTCTACTTTGAGCAGAGTGGCAACCCCGCCGGCAAGCCGGTAGTGTTTCTCCACGGCGGTCCCGGCGGCGGCTCCGATCCTAAACAGCGCCGATTTTTTCACCCCGAAAAATACCGCATCATCAACTTCGACCAGCGCGGCTGTGGCAAGAGCACGCCCTACGCGTCGCTCGAGGACAACACCACCTGGGACCTGGTAGCGGACATCGAAAAACTCCGCGCGCACCTCGGAATCGAGCGCTGGCAGGTATTCGGCGGCTCGTGGGGCTCCACGCTTGCCCTGGCCTACGCCGAGACCCATCCCGCTCGCGTCACTGAGCTCATTCTGCGCGGCATCTTCCTTCTGCGTCGGCAGGAGATCGAATGGTTCTATC
>PLST01000249.1 GCA_003164255.1 Acidobacteriaceae bacterium
GGCCGAAGTTCTTGGTCTTCAGCATTTCGGCTTCGGTCTTCTGCACCAGCTCGCCAATGCTCTGGATGTTGGCGTTCTTGAGGCAGTTGTAACTGCGGACCGAAAGTTCCAGCTCTTCCACTGAGCGATTCAGGTTGTCGTTGCGCAGTAGAACGCGGCCTTCCTCGCCGCGCACTTCGGGATCGATTTCTTCCTCGAAGTTGATGAAGATGTTCATGTGGTCCTTCAGCAGCTTGGCGGCCAGGCCGACAGCGTCGGCGGGCAGCACAGCCCCGTTGGTCCACACTTCCAGCGTGAGCTTGTCGTAGTCCGTGATCTGGCCCAGACGGGCTGCCTCTACCACGTAATTCACGCGGCGCACCGGCGAGTGCACCGAGTCCACGGGAATAAAGCCCAAGCCCAGGTCGCCGTCGAAATTCTTGTCTGCGGAGACATAGCCGCGCCCCCGCTTGAGGCGCATCTCCATTTCCAGCCTGCCACCCTCTGACACCGTGGCAATGTACACGTTCTTGTCCAGGATCTCCACGTCGCCGTCGGCCTCAATCATGCCCGAGGTGACCACGCCGGGATGGTCGGCGCGCAGATACAACGCCTTGGGACCGTCGCCGGCAAGCTTGAAGGGAACCTGCTTCAGGTTCAGGATGATGTCGGTGGCGTCTTCAACAACGCCGGTGATGGACTGGAACTCGTGCAGCACTTCTTCAATGCGGATTGCGGTGACCGCGGCGCCTTCGATGGAACTGAGCAAGGTGCGGCGCAGAGCGTTGCCGATGGTGGTGCCAAAACCGCGCTCAAAGGGCTGGGCGCTGAACTTGCCGAAAGTATCGGTGAGCGTCTCGGCATCGACTGCCAGGCGCTTCGGCTTCTGAAATCCTCTCCAAAGCATATCTTGGTCTCGTTTCCCGCGCGGCATGTACGTCGCGATGCATTTTGCGGCGGCCGCGCAAGTTCTCCTTCGTTTGGATTTTTAGCTGGCAGCTAACAGCTTTCAGTCGTCAGTTCAAAAACTGTTGACTGTTGGCTGTCAGCTGTCCGCTGACAACTTACTTCGAATACAGTTCGACGATGAGCTGCTCGTTGATGGGCAGGTTCACGTCCTTGCGCTTGGGCAGACTCAATATCCGGCCCGAAAGATTCTCGAAGTTGGCCTCAAGCCACGGCGGCACGGGGTTGGAAGAGGCATACTGCGCGCCCTGCTCCACAATGAGCAGCTTCTTGGCAGCGTCACGGATAGCAATCTCGTCGCCTACGTTTACCTGGAACGAGGGAATGTTCACCTTGCGGCCATTCACCTGAACGTGGCCGTGGCGGACTACCTGGCGAGCCTGACGGCGCGAGATGGCGAATCCCAGCCGGAAGGCTACGTTGTCGAGCCGGCGCTCCAACTGCTGAATCAGCAACTCGCCGGTGACGCCCTGCGACCGGTTGGCCTTCTCATAGTAAGCGCGGAACTGGCCCTCGAGCGTAAAGTACATGCGCTTGGCCTTCTGCTTTTCGTGCAGTTGCAGACCATATCCCACAATCTTGGCTTTGCGGTCCTTGCCGTGCTGGCCGGGAGGAAAGTTGCGCTTCTCCAGCGGGCAGCGGTCAGAGGTGCATTTAGCACCCTTCAAAAAAAGTTTGGTTGCCTCGCGACGGCAGAGGCGGCAGACTGCTCCGGTATAACGTGCCATTTCTTCTCCTGACTTCGGATGACGGCCGGTTTACGCGCTGTGCGTGTCGTCCCGGCCCGGTTGATTCAATAGTGTGAGTGTGAGTGTGAGTGTGAGTGTGAAGTGCGGAAGTTTTTCACACTCACACTCACACTCACACTACTCTTACACTCTGCGCCGCTTGGGCGGACGGCAGCCATTGTGCGGCACCGGCGTTACGTCGCGGATGGAGCGCACTTCGATGCCCGCGGCAGCCAGGGCGCGAATGGCGGACTCGCGGCCCGAACCGGGACCGGCGACACGCACATCCACCGCGCGCATGCCGTGATCGCGAGCCATGCTGGCGGCATTTGAAGCCGCCTGCTGCGCCGCGAAAGGCGTACCTTTGCGCGAACCCCTGAAACCCAGCGAGCCCGAACTCTTCCAGCTGAGCGTGTTGCCCACCTGGTCGGTAATGGTGACGATGGTGTTGTTGAACGAGGCTTGAATGTGCGCAATGCCGAACGGCACATTCTTGCGTTCGCGCTTCTTGAACTTCTTGTTCTTGCCCGCCTTGCCGGCTCCGGCTTTGGTCTCTGGTTTCGCCATTAGGTTTTACCCGTCGCTTTCTTCTTGCCGGCAACTGTGCCTTTGCGGGGACCCTTGCGGGTGCGGGCGTTGGTGTGGGTGCGCTGTCCGCGCACGGGCAGCGACCGCCGGTGACGGTTACCGCGGTAGCTCTGAATGTCGATCAGGCGCTTGATGTGCATGGAGACGTCTTTGCGCAGATCGCCCTCGACGTCACCCTGCTCCTCGATCACCTGACGGATGCGGTTCACCTCGTCCTCGCCCAAGTCCTGGATTTTCTTGAAGGCGTCTACATTCGCCT
>PLST01000361.1:0-2119 GCA_003164255.1 Acidobacteriaceae bacterium
TGATACGCAGGGTGCAGGACTCTGGTTCACGCGGCGTCCTTTGAAATTATTCGATGCAGCCAGGATCGAGCGGATGCACGAGAGAACCAAGACAAAAGGGAAGAGCGGTGCAAATCTGGCGCGGAAATTGGTGCACCTTCTGCCGGACGCGCGCCCATCCTTCCCAAATCGTGCACTACGCGGCAGCCGTTGGGAAGGGCGAGCTATTCGTAGCGAAGGCCGAGGTATTCATTCGGTAACGGGTGTAGAATTTCGCTGGTGAGCACTGGTCCACAATTGATTCGCCCGGCTGAAGCCGAGGAGCGTAACTGGGTTCCGATGGCGATTGCCGCCGGAGTGGTTCTTGCGGTCGTGGTGGGGCTGGTGGTCATCTTCGGCCATGGCAAGGGCGCACCTCAGGTGCTACCCACCTCAACGGCCATTGACCCCTATGCGCCGAGCCTTCCGATCTCCCGGCTGGCGATGAGCGAGTCAGCGAACCTGGCCGGCGGCAAAGTCACCTATCTCGACGGGCACATTGCCAACCAGGGCAACCGCATTGTTACAGGAATCACGGTCCAGATTCTTTTCCGCGCCTTTACCCACGAGGTGACGCAGAACGAAACCCAGTCGCTGAAGATCATCCGGATGCGCGACCCATATATAGATGTGGAGCCGGTCTCGGCTGCACCGCTGAAGCCCGGCGACGAGCAGGATTTCCGGCTGATCTTCGACGCGGTCTCTCCGGACTGGGACGGCGCCTATCCCGAGATTCGCATCATCCACGTCGACTCGAAGTAGATCTCGCACCCGGTGAAAAGCCGCACCTGATCAAAATCTGCCCTAAAAGTTGTATGCGCTTTGGGCGAGTTCTGCGTGTTTTTCCGGTGCTGACGGTCTCACAGCTTGAAGTTTCAGCCCTTGATTGCTGAAAAATCTGACCTTACCCGGTAGAAAATACCGACTCATGCAAAATTTACATGGCAAACTTGGTACCCCAGAGCGGATATGCGCTTAGCGGGGTCTTGGTTGCGGGATCAAAGCGTTGATTTTAAGCAAGATAGAGATTCTTCAAGGGGTCTGCCAGCTTTGGCATGGTCATTGCAATAGGTAAGGGCGAGCAGACAATAGCTCACCCGCAGGAAGACCGCGGCAAAACAAGTTCCGAGAGGAATTGAATCCGATGAGAGCTAACGCCATTGTTCGCAACATCTTCCCCGGCCAGATCGCAGTGCTTGTGCTGGCATCTGCAGTTGGAATCCCCGCGTGGGCTCAGAATTCGCAACAGTCAAGCCCTCCCCAGAGCGCTCCCCCCGCGGCGCAGGCTCAGCAGCAGACCTACCCCGAAGCGGCACCGTATGTGCCACCGGCGAAGGAAGGCTTTTGGGGTCATGTGAATCCTTTCGCACGGAAGTCGTGGGTAAGGAAGCAGACCGACCCGATCAACAACCGGCTTTCAGAACTNNAACCAAACGGCGACAGCCGCCGGCGCCCAGGCGCAGAACGCCAATGGCATTGCGCAAACAGCTTCAGGCCACGTCGATCAGCTGGATACGACGGTGAAGGGTCTGGATCAGTATCACCAAGTGACCGAAATCGACGTGGCGTTCCATGGTGGGACCACCGTTCTGAACGCAGACGCGAAGAAGCAGCTTGACGACCTGGCAGCAAGCGTTACGGGTCAGACTGGCTACATTCTCGAACTTGAAGCGCATTCACGCGCAGGCGGTAGCGTAGGCATACAGACCTCGCAGCGTGAAGCTGAGCAGGTTGAGCGCTACCTAGTAAGCGAACATCAGATTCCCGTCTACCGTATGCACTTTGTAGCACTCGGCAATGCCGAGGTGGCCTCAACCGGCGATGAAACATCGAGACCGGTGCGGACCAGTGACGTGCATGTACGGTTGATGGCAAACAGTTTGGCGGCCTCGGGAGCCACACCACCCCAGGGTATGGCTTCTTCGACTGGTGCGGATAGGCCCTAACAAGCCTTAGTCCTTCCTCCGAGGCATCCCAGCGCCAACGGCCACCCCGCCGTAAGGCCGCCAACCAAGCTCTCGCAAAGCGAGAGAACCAAGGCAACTTGGCCCCCGTGAACACGGGGGCCGTTTTTTTTGTGTTTCACTCTTGCGCAGAGTCA
>PLST01000361.1:2213-3353 GCA_003164255.1 Acidobacteriaceae bacterium
CGGCATCTCTCCGATCTGGAACTGACGGAACGGTTGAGTTCCGCCCGGCTTTCGCACTGGAAAATGGATCTGCGCGGCGAGAAAGCTCAGCGGGCGCTGGTTGCGCTGGCAGATGTGTCGGCATTTCTCAATCCACCGGCTGCGGAGATTCCCGCTACTGCCACGCCCAGCCTCGCGGAGCAGCGCAGGATTATGGGTCTGGTAGTGGCCTATGTGCGCAAAACCAATTCGCAGTTTCCGAACGTTCTTGCTACCAGGGATACGACCCGCTTTGAGGGATCTGCTCTGGATTCTCCGGGGCAGGAGGTGGCTACGACGAATTACCGGCCGCTTCATGTTGTCAGCAGTTCCAGCGACCCCGTGAGCTACAGCAGCGGCCGAGATGTGGTGGATGAGGATGCGGCCAAGGGGAAGAAGTCTGGCGCTCAGGAAGAGGGATTGAGAACCTGGGGTGTGTTTGGACCGATATTGTCCACGGTGCTGCTGGACGCCGCACAAAACAAGCTGGTCTGGAGTCACTGGGAAGAGGGCGCCGGCGGGCAGTTGGCGGTGTTCAGTTACGCGGTGCCGAGCGAGAAGTCGCACTACGGGGTGGAAGTTTGTTGCGTCCCCAATTCCGAAGGCGCGGGAACTCATGTCTTTCAACGACTGGCCGGTTATCACGGAGAGATCACGGCGGATCCAGCGACTGGAACGATCGTTCGCATTATGGTGGAAGCTGAGTTGAACGCGACCGAACCAGTTACGCGGGCCTCGATCGCGGTGGAGTACGGCCCTGTGGAGATGGGCGGCAAGACGTATATCTGCCCGCAGAAGAGCATTGGCCTGTCGCTGGCCCAAACCTCAAGACCCTCGTATCAGTTGCCTCTCAACACCAGACCCGGGGGATTGGGAGGGACGTTCACGCCTTCGGTGCATTCTCAAATCCAAAACGCGTCTGCTTCGTCGGAATCTCAGCAAACATTATTGAACGATGTTTCTTTTGGCCAATATCATCTGTCTGGCGCAGAAGCGAGCGCTATGACTGGGAATGATGGGAAACCTGCTTCCGGGTCGCGCGCCGTCAAGTGATGGACACACAGCCCGCGGACATGGAAAGCGCGATCTTGCGTTCTGAGGCCGCTGGATTGCCAGACACGC
>PLST01000076.1 GCA_003164255.1 Acidobacteriaceae bacterium
AGGCAGCAGTCAGCGCCCTCAAAGAACTGTGGGAGCGCCGCAGCTCGACTTCGCCCCATGTGTGCCTCACACGCTATGGCGAACCAATGATCTCCCCTCGTGCTTGGTTTGAGCTGGTCATGCAGGAAGCTATAAAGAAGAACCCCTCGCTTCAGGACGTTACTTGGCACATCTTTCGACATACGTACATTTCTCGCCTCGTGATGGCCGGAGTCGATTTGAGAACCGTGCAAGAGCTTGCCGGTCACAAAGACATCAAGATGACCGTTCGCTATGCACACCTTGCGCCGGCACATAAGCTGGCGGCGGTAGACAGACTGGCCGAGTACCGCCGAGAGCAGGAAAAGGCTAAATGCCAAGAGACAACAAGGCTCACTTTCGCAGCAGCGTGACCACTCGCACTCCAGGTGCTCACTTTCTTCAAACGCTCCATGAGCGGGAAGGGCTGTCAACTGGCGACAGTTGAGGCTCTTGAGTGCGCAAATCCGTGAACGCTGACTGACTTGCCGCTATCAATCTTTCAGTGTGCTTTCTTGCCGGAACTCGGCAGAGGGGCGCCGTCGGGCGCACGGAAATACGGTTACGTCTGAAAGCCGCAGAGAAGCGGCAGATTGTGGAACCCACCTTCAGGTTGCTGTCGTCGAATCCAATGATGCATCTAGCACCAGGCTTTGAATCAACACGCTTCCCGAAAGACCATCCGCCTGATTCGCAAGTTGCTGGCGCAAGTCGGAAATATCAATGGCCTCGCTCTTTGCACGTCGCCTGTCGTTGGCAATCCATCGAGCAGCCTTGAAGTGCGCTACGACATACAATCCCGCCCGGTACTCGCTATTCTTCAAATAGCGATCTCGGAGTTGGCCTTCCATGTCGTTCAGTAACCCATCATTCCAGCTGCCCTTGACTTCGATCACGACACCAATCGGACCATAAAGTTGTCTCGGACTATCCTGCTCCCGAACGGCATCAACGTGTATATCTGTGCTCTGCCCAGGCATCTCTCCACGACGGCCCCGTCGAATCTGAACCTCGCGATTGATAACGATTCCACGGTCAGCGAGGTCCTTCTTCAAATGACGTGCCACATAGTCGGAAACATCTTCCTCTTGCTTAGGCCACCAGTCTGCATCCTTACAATTCCAGAGATCGCCCACAGAAGCGAGTTCTCCATGCAATTCAGCTTGCAAGTGCGACAACGACTCAAGAATAACATCAAGCAACTGTTGACTACTCTCTACAAACCGCTTCTTCGAATCAGACGCCATTGCGATAATGTCGTGCGGCGATTGTGCCTCCCAGGTCGAGGCACATGCCAGCACCTCTGCCTCATCGAAGTGGAAACGAAGCCAGCGATATTGCGGAAGTCGAAGTTCCGCGCGCGCAAGAGCATCGCACGCTTCAAAGGTTGCACGGCGTTTCAACTTTTCAAGGCTTCCATCACGGAGCATCCGAACCATGTCGACTGGTCCCACCGCTCCAGAAACCATACGGCCGTCGGGAGGATATTGTTCGAGTAACCAGAGGTAAAGCTCGCCAAGTTCTACATCGTTGAGGTAATTCGTGAACGAGGCTTTATCGTCAAAACCGTAGGAAACCCCTTCCAATAATCGCCGACCATAATTCGTATCCGTTTGGATGAACGGCCAAAGCGTCTTCCATGCGGCATCGTCGCTTGCTTTCAAAAGGGCCTTTGAAAAACCAATCCCACGCTCGGTGTTGTACTCAGAACGTACCGCTTCTTCCGCCCATTCTTTTGCGCCCGCTACTTTGCGCTGTACAAGGCGGAAGAGAATCTCAGCTTGAACGCCAAGCGCAAGATCATTCATCTGCAGTTTTGCAAGTAGAGCTTCACCCAACGAGTCAGACCATGCCAGGTCCACGAGAGTGCCGGCAAAAAAGAACTGCCGATTGTCACTCTCCATCTGAATCTGCTCTAAAAGTTTCTCATTCATTGTGGCCGGTGCCGCGGACGCGGCCATCACAAACACTGCGTTAACCGCATCAATCGCATCACTCCGGCTTTGAGTGACGCGAGAATCTCCTATCATGGAAGGAATCCACGCCGCCCAAAACTCGACTGATTGTCCTTGCAAATACGCAAGATCCACGCCGTAGAGGAATGCGAGTGCATTCACCCCTGCCGATGCAAGATACGGAACTTGCGTAGATGGATACCAGGCCAACGTCCTAAACGGCGTCTCCATTAGGAAAATCTTCGCCGCAGCAACGATTCTGCCTCTCATCCCTTCGGAAGCCCCCAACCACCCTGGAAGTTTCTCAACCTCCATCTGCCGGAGGTTCAAATAGTGGGTGCCTCCCTCGTCCAAAGACATTTCGCCCAGCAGCTTCAGCCACGCATCCACCTCACCTCCTTCTATGAGTTGAAGCGCGGCCTCACACCGGGGTTCCAGAGCAGGAGCAACCTCAATATTCCTTTCCTTCAGCAAATCAGCCTTGGACTTCCGCTGCCACTGCACCATCTCGGAATCAAGTGATACCGGCTCAAAGATTGGATTGCACTCCTGGGCCAGAATTGGACTCCGCTGGCAAGCGTGCCAAACTGTATTCACAGCTTCGGGTTCCCACGAGCAGGCCAAGCGGCAAACCAAAAGTGCTTCCACGATGGCCGAGGAAGATGGTTGAGCACTGAGAATTCTGTCGATATACCACTGCAAATCATCGAGAACCAGTAAGGACATTGGATGCATCACAAAATGCGCGTTGTCGCGATTAAGTAGAGGAAGAAATGCCTCAAGAAAGCGCCTGCGTCGAGCGGTATCGCTAGCTAACGTCTCAGAGAAACTACTTGAGCCTCTTCTGCTAGGCAACGGACGAAATGATCGAGATCGCTGGAAAACCGTATTGGCAAGAAGGTCTGCAATCCCGTCCTTTTCAATATGTACTAGCGCCAGCGAGAAAATATCTGCCTCCAGATCGGGAATCGGCCCGATGTCCTCTGGCGGCTGTGCGGCACACCACCGAAGTGCAGCTGGAAGATTCTCAGCATTTAGTTTCGGGACCACTGAGTAATATAGGAAACTGCTGTATGAGCCACCGAAAAGAGCTTGTCGTGGACTTTCGAGATAATCCCACATCGCATCGTCGTACTTGTCACCCGGATAGATTGCGTTGAGCGCCGCGCCCCTTAACTGGTCGTTGGGATCAATTTCCCGACCCGACTGAAGTAGGGGGTGAAGTAGGTTGCGCTCCTCCTCTGATCCGACATCCGCGATAGCATAGGCTGCAATCGTGCGCAGATCGTGCGTTTCGGCATCAGAGAGCGCAATCCCCAAGAGAGCCCCGCCGAGGCAAGTAACAGCGCAGTCGCGCGCAATCCTTGCAGCAAAGTATCGCGTGGCCACCGACCGCTCCCGGTCAACAAGCACAGGCTCCAACTGTTCCGCGAGTAATGGATGAGCGAGATGTCGAAGCTCCAGATGATGCCGAATGTGAAGGACCTCGCTTTGGTCGCAACTCCGTAAGAGGGCATCCGCAAGTACCCGCCGTTGCTCATTCGACAAACTAGGTGCCGCCGACCCCAGCAAAACTTCAGGATCAAACTCTGCAATTTCCGCAAAAAGCGCGTCATTCCTAAGTGCAATCCATGATGCAACCTCTCGCACTTGCGGAATCACGCGCCTACGCCGCGGATGAAATACCAGAGAACGAAGCTGCTCAATAGGCAGCTCGTGTACGAAGCAATATCTCGCAGCCAAGAATTCCGCAAACATCTGATGCGACCAGCCGAGACGTTCCTGGCCTCGGGACGAGAACAATCCAGTTCCCAATGTCTCCAAAACGGCGTTGTGCGTGACGTTCACGGAGCTGTCCGACGGCTCAATCTCACCGACCAAATCACCGACAGCTACATCTTCTTCAGGAACACCTTCGGCTTCGGTTCCAGTCCAGACCGCGAAGCGGTTGCCGAACTGAGTTGCCGCCGCAACGCGAGAGGCAACTGCGATTCGATCTCTCGGACTTAAGTCACCCGTCCTACGCGAGGCACGGCGACTTTCGTTTTGCTCTTCACAGAGGATGGAGCATCCCTTTTCGTAAAGATCAACTACGTTTCCAGGTAGATCGCCCTCGCGCTGGAATGTGTCAAGCAACATCTTGAGCGTGACCGGCTTGATGGCTAAAGACGTGATGTGTAACTCGTCAACTCGTCCTAGAAATGAATCTGTATCTGTAATGCCGCTCAATGTTGCCGCTTGGAGTACATCGACTCGACGCAGAGGCACCAATTCAGTCGCAGCAAACGAATTCTCTCCGTACCCTGATTTCAGCGCCTTTTCCAGCAAAGGCGGCCACGAAGCCGTGCGGCAGGCAATTCGCAGCTTCAGCCGGTCCAGTGGATATTTGGGAATCTCATCTGCTAGGAGCGCTGCCACTGAGTCAATGCGCAGCAAGCATTCATCCAGGCTGTCGATGTAGAGGTGGAGATCATAATCGCCCTTTGCCCACTGGAGAAAAGTTTCGTCCTCGAACAGGGTCCGATATAGACGATCTTCGCTCCTGAAGCTCCGAAGGTCAAGACGTATGGTCGGCATTCCCGGCGACTGCTGGAGATACGCATCCACATCGGCGGAAAGACTCCAACTTTTGCCCACTCCGGGTTCGCCAAGCAGCGCGAGGCACGCGACCGATTGAAGTTCATCAAAAGTGGTCAGATTCGGGTTGAGGATATTCCCGCGTTGTCCTTCTGGATCGGACAAGAATCCTCGATCACCGAGAAAGAACATGTTCTCTCGGCGGCACCAAAAGCGTTTCCACGGGAATGGGTTCACCATCGGAATGCGGCATCCACGCCATTGAATACCTAACCCCATCGATTATATTCGCCTCATCTTCGCTGGCGAAAAGACACCAGTTCTTCTGCACGGCTAAACGCACAAGATGCTTGGATGGATTCTCTATTTACGCAAAATCACTGCTGAACTCATTGAGGGCGGCAATTCTCAGAACGCCTACTTCGTGACGACTATAGAGCCGGTTAGTCCTGCCAAGGGCCACCTGTCGGCCATGACATCTTCCGACACCCCTTGGTTGTCAACCCGCCCAAGAGTGGCATGAGAAACCGTTCGATGTCGCCCACAACACGTTGCAATGGGATGGCCTCGATATAGAGCCGGTTCTTGGTGTTGAACGCGCTCCACTGGCGCTGCTTCGATTCATCTTCATAGAATTCGGCAGTAAACGCCCGCGGCGTCGCGGCGTTGGTTGGAATCGCTGTCTTCCGCCGTTCAAATGTCCTCATGATCGCCTCGGCGAGCACCTGTCCGTCGAACGGGAAAAGCTCTGACAGGGCGCGCACATCGTGGAAGTCCTTCATGCGGCTGTTCGCCATGCCTAGCTTCACCATTGCCTCAAACTTCTCAGCGACCACGGTTTCCTTGGGATAGGCCAGCAGCAACGGAGCCGGTCCGTTGAGGATCGTTGGAAACGGGGTCTCGACGGGCGGGGGCGTAATGGTGTCCCCGAACCCAATATCGATTTGCATAGGAATCCGCGCCCGCTCCAAATAGCCCAGGAAGGTGACACGGACGCCTTCATAGTCCGCATCCTCCTTGATGCGCTGCGCTTTGACGCTCGCCGGGTCAAACTGGAGACCGTCTTCATCGACCGGAAGCACGCAGATCTTTTTGAAGATGGTTTCAAAGCGGCTCGGATTGTTGTCGCCGTTGGAGAGAAAATCCGCGTCCCGAGTCGGCCGGTGGGTTTGCTCCGTCCAGAGTTCAAAAAGCAGCGCGCCCTTGAGAACGAAAATCTTCTGGTATTCCGACTGGCTGATGCGGAAGAGAAGGCGTTCCAGGGCATATTTCGTCAGAAGCAGCCCGAAATCCTCATTCCGCTGCCGCGCAAGATTTGCCAGGCGTTGCCGGACAGAAGCCGCGAGATTAGTGACATTCTTGGTCAAGACAGGGACTCCATATAAGGACGCATGATGTTGGCGACCCGGCAAATCTTCGCTGCTTCCCAGAGTTCGTCCATCGACG
>PLST01000483.1:0-6146 GCA_003164255.1 Acidobacteriaceae bacterium
GCGGAACCTCCAGCACCTCCTGGCGAAGCGAAATGCGCACCATCTGGTCAAGCGGCCGGAAAACAAGAATTATGCCCGGTCCCTTCGGCGTTCCCAGCACTCGGCCCAGGCGGAAGATGACCCCGCGCTCATACTCTCGAAGAATCTTGATGGAATTCAGTAAATAAAGCACAACAATGGCGATCAAAACCAGCATCGGAATGGGCAAATCGGAGATGGACATTTGAGTTACCTCAGCACGGATTGTACTCCCCTGTGATTCACGCGACTGCGTTCGGAGGCGTCACTGTCGCATCCGAAGTCACCCGCAACAAATTCTCTTCGTGGCTCACCACGCGCAGGCTGGCGCCCTTCGCCACCGGTTCCGGCGCCACCGCCCGCCAGATCTCTCCCTCCACCAGCACGTGTCCCTCTGGGGTTAGCGGCTCCATGGCAACCGCGCGGCATCCCACCATGGCGTCGGCGCCGAGCAGGGCTTTCCTGCTTCGCGCCCGCACCGCCAATCGAACCAGAAAAACCGTGATTCCGCCGAACCCCGCGCTCACAGCAAAGGCCACCCAAGGAGTAATGCGCATCTCCGGCACCGGCGCGGCAACCAACGTGAGCATTCCAAACGTCAGGCAGATAATGCCGGCAACCGCCAGCACGCCATGCGCGCCAAATTTTGCTTCAAGCAGCAGCAGAATCAGCGCCGCAACCAGTAGCAGAACCGCCGTGAAACGGATTGGCAGCAGATTCAGCGCAAATATGGCCAGTAGCACCATCAGTGTTCCCAGTGCGCCCGGCACAATCGTTCCCGGTGAGTTGAATTCCAGGTAGATCAACAGCGCCCCGCCCACCAGAAGCAACAGAGCGATATTGGGGTCCACCAGCCAGCCAAGCAGTTCGTCGCGCAGCGACGGGCGAATCACTTCAATGCGCGCATTGGCCACGTGCAGCGTCAGCTTCGATCCGTCCAGCCGGGTAATCACTCGCCCGTCCAGCGCCGTCAGCAGTTCTGCGTCGTTATTCGCAATCAGGTCAATCAAGTGCTGGTTCAGCGCTTCCTCGGCCGTATACGAGTGCGAGGTCTGCAGTGCCGCCGTCGCCGCTTCCGCGTTGCGGTTGCGCCGGGTCACGTACGAGCGCAGAAACGCCTCGGCATCGTTCTCCACCTTTTGTGCTTCCGTGTCATCGGGCTTACCACCCATGAAGACCACATGCGCCGCGCCTGCCTCGGTCCCCGGGGCCATGGCCGCCACGTCTGAAGCCTCAAGCAGAAAGAATCCCGCCGAGCCGGCGCGCGCGCCCGACGGGCCCACAAACACAATCACCGGCACCTTTGAGGCCATCATCGCCGCAACCATTGCGCGCATTGACTCCACCAGTCCGCCCGGCGTGTCCATCTCCACCAGCAGCGCCTGTGCCCCATCCCGATTGGCGCGCGCAAGGGCCTGCGTCAGCTCGCCTTCGGTCACCGGCTGCACCGTGTCTTTTAGAACAAACTTGTCCACAAGGGGACTTGGGGATTGCGCCTGCTGCGCGCCAACCAGCGAGCCCGCGACTCCGCCGAGGCCGATCCCCACAAGGCAGACTGCAATTCTCAATGCCGAAACGCGTTTGCGCTGGACCATGGCTTGCTCCTCTGGAGCTTCGAACCAACTATCGATCTAACTATAGGACTGATTCCCCGCCAATTCGTAGGAGGCACGTCACACCAGCATCGGAGACCAACCTTCTACTACTTTCCCTGCCCGGCCTTCGCCTTTACCGCGCGAACCAGGTCCTGCGCCGCCTGGCTTTGCGGATCCAGCTTGAGTGCTTCCGCCCCCTCATTCAGCGCCTCATTCAGGTGGCTGTCTGCCAGATCCAGCCTTCCCAGCACAAGGTACGCGTCCACGCGTGGCTCAAGCTCCAGGGCGACGTGGGCTTCCTTGCGGGCGCCATCGGCAGCCCCGGTGCGCTCGCTTACCATCGCCAGCCCGGCGTGGGCTTCCGCGCACTTGCCGTCGGCGACCACCGCCGCCTGGTAAAGCCGTTCGGCCTCCAGCAGCAGGCCCCGATCCAGAAATCCCGCTGCCTGCGCCGAAAGCGCCCGCGCCCGCTCCAGCGGCGCGAGCTCCGCAAGCCGCGAAGCGCCCATCTGGTCCATCATTTGCGCAGCCTGCCGGAACGCGGCAGCATCGAAACTGCGCACAATTCGCTCCAGCGGATCCGCCGATGCCTCCGCGTCTGGGCTGGTTTTGGCTGCGCCCTCCGGGCTGGTTTTCGCCGCATCCGGTCCGGCTGCCGGGGTCGGTTTGGGAACTGCCGGCTTCTTCCACGCTGTTTCCAGCGCCTGTGCCTCTTCGTCGCCCGGCCTCAGCTTCAGGCACTGGTCCAGCTCGTTCAGTGCCGCTGGAGTCTGGCCGTGCCTCTCCAGGCTCACCGCGAGATTGAAGTGGTAGTCCGGCGAGCTCGGATCCACCTCTTCGGCTTTGATAAACAGGTCGGTGCCATCGTGCCCCTGCCGGCTCTGGGCAACGCCTTCATTGTTCACAACCTCTGCCAGTGGCAGAATCCTCGCGACCGCCGCAAATGCCTGTTCCGCCTTCTTGTAATCGCCTGAGAACAGCAGCGAGAGGCCCCGGTAGTAGCCGGCCTCAAGTCCATCCTCTCCGTTCCTGTCCACCTTGGCGAACGCGTCTGCCGCCTGCTCATAATGCTGGCCGTTATACGCCTCGCGGCCCAGTGCCATCCACGCCGGGCTGAACTCCGGGCTCAGCTTCACGGCCTTCTCCAGGTCGGCCAGCCGCTCCGCCTGGTCGGGCTCCGTAATGCCGCGGACGTACTGCTCAAATGCGTCCAGCTTGATGCCTTTTCCGGCGTCGACAAACGTCTCCTCTGAGCCGCTGAAACCCGGATCCAGCTCCCGGGTCAGTTTCCACGCCAGCGAGTCGAACACGTCGATCAGGTCCTTCAAATCGCCGCGCGCCGTCACCGCCTCGCTCATGCGTAGCGCCGGTACGTCGACCAGCCGCGCCTCGGCCACAATCGAATTCCCGTCCAGAATGTAGCTGCCCACCACAATCGAATCGGCGTCCAGCGTCTGCGCCAGCTTCACCGAACTGGCACGCGAGGGATTGAAGCCCTCAGGCAGCCCCAGGTGGTCCAGCGCATACATCCGGTCGGCCCGGCTCATCGGCTCAAAACCGGCCGACAGAAAGCGGCTGCTCTCGAGCTCCGCGGCGGCCTCGCGAATCCAGTCCAGGCTGGGTTGGCCGGTGCGGTTCTCAAAGGGAAGTACCAGCAGAATGCGCCCGTGGTCGGCTCCCGCTGAAGGTCCAGCTCCGCCGCTCCCCGCCTGGCCCATCGCGTAAATCCTCGGCGAGCCGGTCAGCGCCAGCGCCAGTCCAATGCCGGCAGCGAAACGCCGCCAGCCAAAAATTCGGATTGAATAAAATGGTTGCACAACAGCCTGATTATAGGCGGTGGGCCTTTGGTTCATCCCTTCGGCCCGCCCTTGCTCCACTCAGGTTGCGTGGAATTCCGACGCCACCACAGCCAGCCTTCACAGCTCCGTGTATACTTCCCGCAATCCAGGCCCGTTCTCGCTGGCCACCATGCAGTCGAGGCCAATTGATGCCGTTGTCTCCGGAATCCGAACCCAACAGCACCATCCTCTTTCGCAACGGCGCCGTCTTCGTCGCCTTCTGCAGGACCGTCAGTGTGGCTACTGCCGTCCTGGCCGCATTCATGGGTCTCTTCGTTATCGTCTCGCTCTTTCCCCTGGCAGGCATCACCTGGGCTCGCGCTCTCCAGGCTTTATGCTGGTTCTTCGGCGCCTTCTCTTTTGCTTCCATGTGCCCGTATCTGTGGACCTACGGCAACCGACTGAGCTTCTACCATGTGCAGCTTGACCCGTATGGTGTTGAATTCCTCTTCGGAACAAAAAACAACCCTAACCGGGTTCGCATGGCCTGGGACCAGGTCCGCGCCGTCCAGCACATGCGCGTCGCTGGCGCCCATCAGTACACCGTCGTCGCAAAAGACGGCAGCTCCGCCACACTTTCGTCCAGCATCTTCTTCCATACAAAGAAAATCGCGCAACTCATCGCCGCCCGCGCCCATATTTCCGTTGAAGATGTCTGACCTGCCGGTCTCGCCAACCCATCTCGCTCAAAGCAATACAAGCTGATAGCTGATAGCTGAAAGCTCGACCTTCGAGGCCACTGGCTAGAAGCTAGGAGCTAGAAGCTGATGTTCAGCCTCGCCTCCACCTGGCGATCGAACCGGATCAGCGCAACCCACATGCCATCGTCGTCGCGCTTCCACACCATCGTGCCGCCCAGTTGCCGCGCAATCAGCTCCGGCGGCAAGTCATGGTGCAGTCCAAAGAACCGCTCGTCCAGCGCTTCGCTCCACGGGCCCAGGCTCAACAACGGCGACGGCGGCTCGTACTTCGTTGAAAACACCAGCGCCGCGGAATACTTTTCCGGCTCAGCTTGCGCGCGGGCAATCTGCGCCTCGCTGAAGTCGTCAATTGCTTCCACGTCCCACGGTTCCTTCACATAGCCCAGCTCGGGCCGCTTCAGTTCGTCCGTCATGGGCCACGCTGAAAGCACGGTTGCGCCGGGATAGCGATGTTCAAGCTGGTAAATCCCCGCCATCTGCAGCCGCACCACGCGCGCGTATGCCAGGTTGTCCTCCGGCGCAAACCCATACGGCGGATTCACGAATAGAGCCAGCACAAACGCCGCCGCTGAAAACACCGCTAGCGACTGCCAGAAAGGCACGCGCCGATAAAACGCAGTCACGGCCACCAGCAGCACCAGCGGATACATGGGCAGCAGGTAGCGCGTCAGCAGCGCTCCGCCCAACACGCTGAACACCACCGCATTCGCCACCAGCAAAGCCAGGATGCGCCCCCGCTCCCTGCGCCCGATCGTGGCCCGCTCGCGCCCTTCCGCATCCGGCCTCGGATCCAGAAGCATCGCAGCAATGCCCAGCATTACCGGCACAAACATGTTCATGTGCGCCGTCAGGTGAAGAATGCGATGGCCGAACGCGGCCAGCATCCGCAGCGGATCGAGCGTGGCCTGCGCGTTGTAGCGCAGAAACTCGGGATTGCCAAACAGGAATCCCGTCTTGAAATAGTGCCAGCCGTACCACGCCGCCAACGGCAAAAGACAACTCAACAACCACGCCGCCTCGACCAGCAGCTTCTTCCGCGCCTGCGGTAGCGATCGAACCGCCTCCAACCCATCCATCGCTGCCAGCGTCAGCGGAATGCAAATGGCCGTCTCCTTTGAGAGCGCCGCGGCCGCAAACCATAACGCAGCCGCCCAGGGCTTCCGGTCCCGCTCCGGCAGCACGTACACCAGCCCCCACAACGAACAGGCCGCCGCAAAAATATCCGCATGGGCCAGCGAACTCTGCGCAAACCAGATTGGATACAGCCCCGTCAGCACCACCGTCCAGAAGGCAACCAGCGGCACGCCCATCAGCCTCATGGCCAGCCGCCACACCGCCAGCAGCCCCAGCGAAGCCACCATCAGCACCGCCTCGCGCGTCACCTCCGGAAAGAATCCGGATGCCTTCCACCACAGCGCCAGGTAGATGCTCGGCAGCGGCGGATGAGCGTTGGTCAGTGTGGTCACGGGAATCAGCGAGCCTGTCCGGAAAAAATCCCACGCCGCTGGAATGTAATACCCGGCCTCGTCCCAGTAGTAGGGCACGCGCAGCAGCGTGAAGTGGCTCGCATACAGCGCCGCAAAGATGACCGGAAAGATCATCCACAGTGGCAGCGGCGCGTCCAGCCGTGGCTCAATGAGTCTCTTCAAGCGCAATCAATCGCCCTCGGGGCTGTTCCCTATTCCCTATTCCCTGCTCCTCAATTCACCGGCCCCTCGGGAAAGTTGTGCCCATGCGGTTCCAGGTTCAGCGTCCCAAAGGCCTGCTCGTACTGCGCCAGGTTCTGGCCCAGCACGTTCCACAGTGCTTTGGCTTGTTGAGGGCTCAGGAAGATGGCCTGGCTGTTGCGGATGGTCACCTGCTCCGGGGTTTCGCTTGAGGCCAGTCCGAAGACAAGCTGGAAATCCCAAACGCTCACCCGCACCTGGCAGCTGTTGGCGTAGGACTCACGATAGTCGTCTGTCTGGACAAGGTTCATCTGGGGCTGTTGCGGG
>PLST01000483.1:6249-8565 GCA_003164255.1 Acidobacteriaceae bacterium
CACCGTCAGCGCATGAAACTCGTTGTACAGGCGCGCCCGGTCCGCCACCGGGTCGCCGGCAAACGCTCCTCGCGTCAGCCCGGCAAGCGCTTCATACTTGATGCGCCCGCCCACCGGCTCAACCAGCCCATGCCGCTCCGCAATCCGCCGCAGATACTCATCGGTAACCGGAACCGCGTGGCCCAGCGCATACAGCAGAATCGCGTCCGCTGTCTCCTGCCCTACGCCCGGCAGCGCCAGCAGCCTTTTGCGCAGCGCTTCGGTCTCCGCTGCCGCCATTGCCTCAAGCGACCCGCCAAACTCCCCGTCCACCAACGCCACAAACGCCTTCAACGCCTGCGCCTTACGCGTATAAAAGCCTGATGGCCGAATGGCAATCTGCAACTCGTCGAGTGCGAGCCTGCGCAGTCCATCGAGCGAAAGCGCTCCCGCCGCGCGCAGGTTCGCCAGTGACCGTTCAACCGCCTTCCATGCCGTGTTCTGGGTNNTCGAAGACCGTTTCCGCGCATTCAAGGCTGTTCGCCCTTCGCCGCTGGTGGAAGCACCGGGAGCGACTCGTTCTCCTCGCCCGGAGGCGACTGCAATTGAATCTTCCACTCCAGTACCCTCGCCCGCGCCGCAGCCGCCTCTGCCTCGGACACGTGCCCAGCGGTCTGCAGGCTGATCGACAGTGCCGTGTGCGCCAGCGGATCGGCGGGCGTCAGCGCCGTCAGCGCCAGCGCCGCCCCCACAGCCTGCTCCAGCCGTCCCGCATCCCGTAGAGCCCGCACCAGTCCGTGATGCGCTTCAATCAGCGTCGGCTCGTCGCCTCCGGTATTGATCGCCGCGCGAAACGACTCCGCGGCCTCAGCCGCCGATCCTCCAGCCAGCAGTTCGACCCCGTACTGGCAGAGTTCCTCGGCTGTAGATTTTTTGTCGTCAGTCACGGCTTTCTTTAGGATAAGGTCTAAGCCGCCAACTTCATCGCGGCTCCAATCGGAGATAGCCATGAAAAGCCACACCGAGTATCTGGTATTTGACACCAAGAAACGCCGCGAGATGGTCCACATCACCGACGAAGTGGAGCAGATTGTCCAGCGCAGCGGCGTCCGGGATGGCCTCTGCTTTGTTTCCCCAATGCACATCACGGCCGCCGTCTACGTCAACGACCTCGAAAGCGGCCTCATTGAGGACATCGGAAAATGGCTTGAGGAGCTCGCCCCCGCGCGGCCCGATTACAAGCACCACCGCACCGGCGAGGACAATGGCGACGCCCACCTCAAGGCGCTGCTCCTCCATCACGAAACAACACTGCCCGTCACCAACGGCAAGCTCGATCTCGGCACCTGGCAGCGCGTATTCTACGCCGAGTTCGACGGCCAGCGCCGCAAGCGCGTCATCGTCAAAGTCCTCGGCATAGCCTAGCCCACCGCCTCGGTTGCATTTTTCACCAGGCCTTTATGTGGCCATCCGCGCGTTCTCACCTCGCCAAGGCTGCGCAGGCCTTCCCATTTGTGAATTCCGCTTTAGTCACGTCTGAAACCGGGAATTTGCTGCGAAAAACGGCGCTTGCGCACCGACAGCCCTTGTGGAAAATGCGTATAGTAGGGGTCCTGGGTTCATTACATATTCGAAAGAACGCTTGCCGGTCTGCCCTCGGATCGGCTGCGCCCCTCCAGGGAAGCGGCCGGTCGCGATGCAGAGCGGTTTGTGTGGAATGGGACATTTGTTGTCATGACCTCTCCTCTCAGAACCTCCCTCCCGGTTGCCGCCACTCCTTTGAGCTACCCCATTCGCTTCAAGCGCTTTTTCTTCGCGCTGTTGTTGGTGTTGCCCATGCTTGCGGCGCGCGCCTCCGCGCAAACCACCACCATCACCGGCACAGTCTACGATCCCAGAACCACCAACGCTCTTCCCCTGCCCAACGTCCTGGTCTACGTCACCACTGGAACGCCGGCTGCGCTTCCCGCCGGGGTGCAGTGCCTCACCTCCAGCAACTCCACGCCGTCTGATCCTGACCTCGTCAGTTCCACCTTCACCGCCGTTGACGGCACCTTCACCCTGGCCAACGTTCCCGTCAACGCCACCTATACCGTGGTCATCCAGGCCGGCAAGTGGCGCCGCCAGTTCCCCAATCAAGCGGTTGCAGCAGTTCCGCTCACCGGCCTCGCCTTGCACATGCCCGCAGATCACACCCAGGGCGACATTCCCATGATCGCCATCTCCACCGGTTCGGTCGATGCGCTCGAGTGCGTCTTCCGCCAGATGGGCATCGCCGACACTGAATTCACCGACGACAACGGCACCGTGAATCCCGGCGGCCACATCCATCTCTAC
>PLST01000573.1 GCA_003164255.1 Acidobacteriaceae bacterium
TTCAGACATCGTGCCCAGCTTGCCGGTAGTTTGCGTGCCGTCGCGGAGAGTGAGGCGCAGGAGGCTCCCGGCCTGGTATTTGGCAAGAGCGCTTTGCGTTTTGTGCGCCTGTTTTTGAAGGGCCTTCGCCGTCTTGGCCGGGCTCGATGTTGCGTGCCCAACGGGCAGGGTGACAAACAAGGCCAACGCAACAGCCAGAGAAACAGCCAGCTTCACAACGAGGGATGGTTTCATAGCGCCTCCGGAAAAATGAATTGTACCCCGGCTTGGGTTACGCGGTCTTTTTGCTGTCGCCCCGCTCTTTGATTAGCGTTCGTAAAGCCGCTCACCGGCTTCGACCGCAACCGGCAGCTTGTTCATGTCTGGCGGCAGTGGGCAGGTGGCGTAGACGGTGTAGGCGCAGGGCGGATTCTCGAGACGGTTGAAATCGAGGATGAGGCTGCCGGGCTTGTCGAGCCCATGATCGGGCAGGCCGGTATGCAGGAAGCGGCCGCCGGGGTAGGTGGTCGATTCGCTGGTTGAATCGCGGAGGATGAAGAACAGGGTGTTCCTGGCAGGATCTTCAATGACCGGTTCCAGGTGGACAATAACGCCATTGAGCAGGAACATGGCGATGCCGGGCGCGGGCAGTTTGAGAGTGGTGCCGAGGACTGTGGGAATCTCCAGGATTTGCGCGGGCTTGAAGGGAACCCATCGGGCAGTTACGCGGTACTGCGGATTGGGCGCATACCATTTGAGCCCGCGAAAGCCGGTGCGCGCAGTTGAGCCGGCATCTTTGATGCGCAGGACAAAACGATCGCCGCGCTTGAGCACAACGAGCGTGATTCCGTGCCAGGCGACGACTGTTGGCTTTCGATCGTCGACGACAAGCGAGCCTTCGCGCGCGGGCTTGCCGTCTGTGGTGAGCTCGGGAGGAAATCCGGCAGAGGGCGACAGCAACTGGACAACCCCGTCAGGGGCTTTGCCGCTGACGGTCAACAGGCCGAGGTGATCGGGAGAACCGGCGGGGAGGTGAATCTGGTTGTCGGGGGCAGAGCCTATGGAGTTGACGCCGGACTTGAGCCACTCCAGGCCTGCCAGCGTGAGCCAGCCGTCGGGGGCAGAGATTTCCATTTCGCGCTGGGTTCGCCATTCGGCCAGGCCCGCGAGGCCTTGCGCCGTACTAGCGGCATCCGTGACCGCGCTTTGCCCCGAGGCGGTTTGCGCTGCTGTATGCTGCACGCACTGGCCGGCAAGGAGCAAGGCAAACGAAATGGCACCTAGGAGTTGATTTCGACGGGCAAACAGCCGGGCAGATCGCAAGATCAAGCCGCGCATCATGGGTATATCTCCTTTTTCTTTCTAAACTGTTTGGGGGCATGCGCCTGCGGGAGCCCGTCGCGCACAACCATCTTCCATCATTCGCCTGCGAAGGGCAACGAATGGGCAGTGACTCTTGAGTGACTGGGGAGTTACCTGCGCACCTTGACATGGCGTTTTGACGATCCCTACAATCAATACAGGAATCCGGTTCTTCGCCTCAAATAAGTGTTGGAAGTAGAAGCACTTAGCGGGCACATGTCAGGACTTGCCGGATCGGCCGTCCCCCTACGGCACAACGGCGCCCTGACCGAGAGCAGGGAAGATGACCGAACTACGCTCCGATCTGCGCCTGAGCCCGCGCGAACGGATGGTGCTTACGGCGATTATCGAAATGTATATCGCTACAGGCGAGCCCGTGGCTTCACAGGCGCTTGCCCGCTATTTTGCCGACCGCGAAGGGTTGAGCTCGGCCACGCTCCGCAACGTGATGGCAGTTCTGGGGGAGACCGGCCTGCTGGAGCAGGCACACACCTCGGCGGGGCGCATTCCCACGGCCTCGGCGTTCCGCTACTACGTTGAGCAGATTACGCAGTTTGGCCAGCTTGCATCGGGGCAAAAGCCCGCGAGCGGCATTCCGCCGACGCCGTCGACGTTGAGCGATGCGCGCCGGGGACAGATTGAAGAAACCTTGACGGGCGTGACCAGTTCGCACGAGTACCTGGAGCGCACATCGCACCTGCTGGCGCTCATTTCGAGCGGACTGGGCGTGGCGCTGGCCAGCTCCACCGAGGGCCAGGTGCTGGAACACATTCATTTTTCGCGGCTTTCGACGGGCCGGGTGCTGGCGGTGCTGGTGACGCAGTCAGGCGCCGTGCAGGACCGCGTGCTGGTGCTCGACCACGAGTTGACCCACTTGGAACTGGAGACCGCTGCCCGCTATTTGAACGAAAACTTTCGCGGATGGCCCGTGGAGCGGATTCGCGCAGAAGTGGCCCGGCGCGTTGAAGTGGAACGCGAGGCGTATCGTCAGATGCTATCTTCCGTCGAGGAACTGTGCCGCAAAGGCGCGCTGGCGGCGGGAGAACAAGGCCCGGCGATTTTTGTGGACGGCATTGCCAACCTGATCGGCACCGAACTTGACCGCGAGCGGCTGCGTCAGATGCTTGCCGCGCTTGAAGCCAAGCAACGGCTTGTGGATTTACTGAACGCCTACGTGGACGGACGGCAACAGGAGGTCCGCGTGGTGGTGGGGCTGGACGAAGCTTCGCCGGCGATGCAGGACCTGGTGCTGATCGGCGCGCAGGCGCGGCTGGGAGCGGGCAACCTGGGCACGGTCGCCGTAATTGCCCCCACGCGCATCCAATATCAGGAGATGATTCAGGCGGTCCGCTATATTGCGCGGCTGTCTGAGCGGCTCCTCGAGATTCCCCCTGACTAAAGAACCGACAGAAGGCCCAGGAGAATCTGATTAAGTGCCGGGCCAGTCCTGGTTCGGCTGCGGATTCCCCGCGAATTCCCGCGGCGAGCGCATTTTCAGCCAAGAAAATACAATGGAATCAGGCGATGCCGATTTCTTGAGACAATGAAGAGAGATATGCGGAGAAACGACAAAGAAATGACGGAGCTGGAACCACTTGAAAACTCTGCGGTGAGCGCGGCAAGCTTGCCGGCAGAGGAGTTGCTGCCGGAAACCAGCGAGGCGGGGCCCCAGCCTGCCGAGGCGACCAGTTCAGAGGAGTCGGTGCCGAAGGCGGAGTTCGACCAGGTAAAGGCCGAACGCGACCAGTTGATCGACCGAGTGGCGCGGCTGCAGGCGGAGTTTGAAAACGCGCGCAAGCGGGGCGAGCGGGAAAAGGTGGAGTTTCGCGAATACGCCACGGGAAGCGTGGTGGAGCAGTTCCTGCCGGTGCTGGACAACTTCGAACTGGCGCTGAAGTCAACGGGCAATGCGCACCAGTTGCGTTCCGGCGTGGCGCTGATCGTGAAGCAGATGGAAGAAGTTCTCAGCAAGTTGCAGGTGACTCCGGTGCCGGCGGTGGGCGAGGAATTCGATCCGCGTGTCCACGAGGCCCTGGGTTCGGTGGAGCGCGACGATGTGCCCGACCAGCACGTGGCTGAAGAGATCAGGCGCGGCTACAAGCTGCGCGAACGGCTGCTGCGCCCTGCCATGGTGCGCGTGGCCCATAATCCGAAACAGACAAGCGAGTGAGTACAAAGACAAGCGTGAGCAAAGCAGATTATTACGAGGTTCTGGGCGTAACCCGTGACGTAAACGAACAGGAGTTGAAGAGTGCCTACCGCAAGCAGGCGCTCCGGTACCATCCTGACCGCAATCCGGGCGACCATGCGGCTGAAGAACGATTCAAGCAGGCAAGCGAGGCCTACCAGGTGTTGAGCGACGCCGACAAGCGCGCCGCCTACGATCGCTACGGCCATGCGGGGCTGGGCGGCCCGGGCATGGGCAACCCGTTCTCAGGCAGCGTGGACATCGGCGACATCTTCGGCGATCTTTTCGGCGAGATGTTTTCAATGGGCGGCAGCGGTCAGCGCGGGGGGGCGCGGCAGCATCGAGGCGACGACCTGCGCTTCGATCTGGCGATTGACTTTGAGGATGCCTTCTTCGGCACCGAAACTGAAGTGAAGATCCGCAGGCTCGAGGTCTGCGGAACGTGCAAGGGGCGCGGCAGCGCGTCCGGACGCGGGCCTGCAGTTTGCGCCCAGTGCCAGGGACGCGGGCAACTGCGCTATCAGCAGGGATTCTTCTCGGTTGCGCGGACGTGCGGAGCTTGCGGAGGGTCGGGCCAGGTGATCGGCGATCCATGCACGTCATGCCGCGGAGAGACGCGCGCCACCAAGGAGATTAGTCTTCACGTGAAGGTGCCGCCGGGTGTTGAAGACGGAACGCGCATCCGCTATGCAGGGGAAGGCGACGCCGGGCGCGCGGGCGGCCCCAAGGGCGACCTGTACATTGTGCTGACGGTGCGTCCACACGACTTTTTCGAGCGTCATGGCTACGACCTGCAGTGTGTGATTCCGATTAGCTTTCCACAGGCGGCTCTGGGTGCAGAGTTTGAGATTCCGGGCATCGACGGGCCGGTGAACATCAAGATTCCCGAGGGTACGCAGAACGGGCGCGACGTGCGCGTGCGCGGACGCGGCATGCCCTACCTGAACGAAAAGGGGCATGGCGACCTGATTGTAAAGGTAGTAGTTCAGATTCCGCGGAAGCTGAACCGCGCGCAGCGCGAACTGGTGGCCAAGCTGAGCGAGTCGCTGACAGTGGACAACAAGCCGACATCGCCGGGACTGATTGAGAAGATGAAGGACCTGTTCAGCTAAAGAGAGCTGTTGGGCGGGTCTGATCGAGACAGCTAAGAAAGAACGCGGCGAGAATCCTGTTGGGATTCTCGCCGCGTTTTGTTTGTGTGCATTAGTTAGTCGATCCTGAAAAA
>PLST01000265.1 GCA_003164255.1 Acidobacteriaceae bacterium
GCGATCTGCCCGCAGATCATCCGCTCCGTCCGCGCATCATGAAGGGTTACAAGGTCATGATGGCCTCTCTGCTCCAATACCAGGGCACAGACGGCATGTGGCGTCAGCTTATCGATCGCTCAGACGCGTGGCCAGAGACCTCCAGCACCGCCATGTTCTCATTTGCCATGATCACCGGCGTCAAGAACGGCTGGCTCGACTCCTATACATACGGTCCCGCAGCTCGCAAAGCCTGGATCGCCGTCGCCGGCTACATCGACCAAAACAACGACATCACCAACGTATGCGAAGGCACCAGCAAGAAAGACGACCTGGAGTACTACTACATGCGTGGTCGCAGGACCGGCGACTTCCACGGCCAGGCGCCAATCTTGTGGGCCGCTTCTGCACTTCTCCGTTAGACCTCTGCCTCACGCGACAAAGGGCGTTCCAGTTGATTGGGACGCCCTTTCTTTTTCTGATTGAGTTCCTTCGGTTCAACAATGCTGCATGCACTCAGTCCAGTCGCGTGAGATACGCTTCACCTTCGGTCGGCTGAATATGCTGTGCAATGTACTCGGCCCATTCGCGATTGTCGCCTTCCGGCCGAATTCTCACCCAGTAGCTATTCTCGCCGGCAAACTCAATCACGTTCGAGCCAGAGTAGTTTTGCTGCAACCGCTGCTTCAGTTCGAGCGCCTGACGCTCGCTGTGGAAGGCCCCGATCTGCACGCACCAGCGGCCGCCACTGTCGATTGGCTTTGGAGTTTCGTAAACATCCATCCGTACCTGCGCCATACCTGTCCGGTAGATTCCCGTGGCCTTGGCAGCGGCGATGGTCAGATCCAGCATTCGGCCCTCAACAAACGGTCCGCGATCGGTTATGCGCATCGCCCCGGACTGGCCTGTCTTCAAATTTGTAACCACCACAAGCGAACCCATGGGAAGAGTGCGGTGCGCGGCTGTCATGGCTTCATTGCTAAAGACCTGGCCATTTGCGGCCTTTCGCCCGGCGTATGGCGCGGTGTACCACGTGGCCAGGCCAACCTCAGTAAGGATGGGCGCGTGCGTCGATACGAATTCCAGATCTTCCGCGCTCACTCCACCCGGAGGGACAGGCGTAATCGGGATTCTTCCAAGTGGGGCTTCTGGAGCAGAGGCGCGAGCCGGCGGCGCGTACACCTGCGGTGCGGGAGGAAGTGCCTGCGGCGGCGGCATTTTTGCCGCTTGCTTATGGTGGCAGCCGGTGATGAACACGAACGCCAGCGACAGGCCGACCAGCTGAAAAGCAATACGCCGACTGGCTGTCAACTGCCCGATTCGAGAAGCCATCAACTGCGTGGACCCTTTGGTTGGTTGTGAGTCTGCTCGATGCGGTCGGCAAGATCACGCAGCGTGTTTGACACGGTGCGCATGGCGGAGATCGATTCCTGGCGTACCTGGGGAATGACCGCGTCGTTGATATAGGCGACGGCGTGACGCAGCTCCATTTCGATCAGTTCGATGGCCTCTTCAATGCGCTGGCCGACACCGCCTGCCGGATAGCCCCGGTTCGGAGGTTGATTGGGCGGTGGATAGGAACTCATAAGAATGCACCCTTCGCTGGCGCCTACAGAGAGGCGGCCTCTCTCAAGTCTGATCGCAGCGCGACAGCACGTCAATTGCCCGGGCCCCAAAAGGTGCCGCAAGTGTCACTGCGCAAATTCCATCCGAGAGGCTTAAGGGCCGCACTCGATTCGCACAATGGCCGTGCCCTTTCAAAACATGCTCAGGATCGAGGACTTCAACGGCCCCTGAAGTCTCACGCTCCCACCGGAAAGGCCACGCTGGTTTTTTCAGCATGCTGGTTGCCAGCCTTTGTGCGTAAAAGTACACTGCGAACACGCATGAGGTGAACATGACGGAGCCGGTCCCGGAAGAGAAACTGATACGCAACGTCTCAGACACCGCCTTGTGGGCGGCGGTGTATCGCGCCGAAGAGAATGAGCGGCCCGACGCGCTGTTTCGCGACCCATTGGCGAAGCGGCTTGCCGGAGATCGCGGCGCGCGCATCGAGAAGGAGATGAAATTCCGCGGGAACCCCAAGTGGCCATGGATTGCGCGAACGGTGGCGGTGGACCAGACGATTACGGAAGAGATCGCGGCAGGAACAGACATGGTGATCAACCTTGCAGCCGGCCTGGATGCGCGCCCATACAGGATGAATCTGCCTGCAACGTTGACGTGGGTGGAGATCGATCTGCCGGGCATCATCGAGTACAAAGAAGAAATTCTTGCCAACGAAAAACCAGTGTGCGGGCTGGAGAGGATCAAGCTGAACCTGGCTGATGAGAGTGAACGGCGCCTGGTTCTGGCTGAGCTTGGACAAAAGGCGAAGAAGGCACTGATTGTGTGCGAAGGCCTGCTGATCTACCTGAACCGGGACGAAGTGGCTGGACTGGCGAGTGACCTGGCGTCGGTGCCGGCTTTCAACCATTGGATTCTGGACATGGTTTCGCCGGCCCTGATGCAGATGATGGTGAAGCAGTTGGGCACGCATCTCGAAGCGGCGGGTTCGCCCATGAAGTTTGGGCCGGAGGAGGGACCGGAGTTCTTTGTGCCGTACGGCTGGAAGCCTGTGCGCGTGCAGTCGATGTTGCATGTTGCGGCGCGGCTGAGACGGCTCCCTCTTGGGTTGCGGCTCTTCGCGCTGTTGCCGGACAGGTTTCCACCGAAAGGCAAGCGGCCGTGGGGCGGGGCATGCCTGATGGCGCGTGTTTAGGGTGGATTAGGCTTCGACGGGCAGTTCAGCGGAGAGAATGTTCATGGGGGTGAGGCCGCGCTGGCGCATGGAGCGCAGGCTAAGGGCATCGTGGCGCTTGGCGAGACGGTTGCCATTGTGATCGACGACCAGCCGGCAGTGGTACCAGGCCGGACTGCTGTAGCCGAGGGCGCGATAGAGCAGAATCTGGCGCGCGGTGGACTTGAGCAGATCGGCGCCGCGGACAACTTCAGTAATTCCCATTTCAAAATCGTCAGCTACGCAGGCAAGCTGGTAGCTGGGCACACCGTCGCGGCGCCAAACGACGAAATCGCCGAAGTCTTCGCCGGCGACAAAGCGCTGCGGGCCGAGATTGCGATCGTCGAACTCTATGGGCTGGCCGTCGGGAATGCGGAAACGCCAGTTGTATCCCTCGGGGGTTTCAATGTCGCTGACGGTCGGGCCGGGCAGTTGGGGAGCGCGCGCCATGAGCTGGCGGCAGGTGCCGGGATAGATGGGCTCGTCGTCGAGCGGCTCGAGTTTACCGTTGCTTTGCATGCCGGGAGCACCGGGCAAGCTGCTTTCATGAGGAGCGCCGACGGCGGAGGCAAGATCTTTGCGGGAGCAGCGGCAGGGATAGAGATAGCCGCGCCTGAGGAGCCTGCGCCATGCAGCGAGATAGATGGGACGGCGCTTGCTTTGCACATAAGGGGCGAAGGGACCGCCTTTGTCAGGCCCCTCGAACCAGCGAATTCCCAGCCAACGAAGATCTTCAAGCGCGGCCTCGGCATAGATGGCCTTGCTGCGGTCAGGATCAAGATCTTCCATGCGCATGACGAGCGCGCCACTTGCCTCGCGAGCGCGTTGCCATGCGGTCCAAAAGGTACGGGCGTGGCCTATGTGCAGATATCCGGTGGGAGAAGGCGCAAGCCGGCCTCGATATCCGGACGTCGGCGTTGGAGCGAGGCTTGCCATACTGCCTCAAGTTTAGGCAGCAGGCATCACCGCGCATATGGACAGTTTGATTCCTTCAACAACTTGATCGCTTTGCGCGGGGACTAGTTGGATGCGCCGGCGTCTCCATCGTCGCCTGTATCGGCATCGTGGTGGGGATGCCGGTAGCGACCGATGTCGTCGTCGAGGTGGTCCGGATCGACGGAGACTTCGACTACATCCATCTCTTTGCCATCTTTGTCGATGATGAAGAGGCCCATGCGCGCACCCTCAGGGTGAGCGAAGATGAGCGTCTGTTCGTTTCCGTAGCGCGAGGTGTCACGGATGATACGCTCCCATCCCTGGCCAAGCTTTTCTTCGACCATGCGGTTGAGCTCGTCTCCATCAACGGGAGCGGAGAAGTTCTCGATTT
>PLST01000254.1:0-2243 GCA_003164255.1 Acidobacteriaceae bacterium
CTTGAGAACGAAGTGCTGGTCGACGACGATGGAGTCAGAGTAGCCGCCATATGTGACGCCGCCCGAGTGCTTGTCAGGGGAGTTGTAGGTGAGGACCATGTTGGCGCAGAACTGCTCGAGCCCTGCCTTGCACTCGGGACAGGTGCGGTCGGAGCCGACGAGACAGCCGACGCCGGCCAGGTCTCCTGCTTTGAATTTGGTGACGGCGGAGCCAACCTTTGTAACGCGGCCTACGATTTCGTGGCCGGGGACGCAGGGNNTAGACGGTGGGCATGACGCCGCTCCACTCATTGCGCGCCTGATGAAGGTCAGAGTGGCAGATGCCGCAGAAGAGGATCTCGATTTGTACGTCGTTCGGGGAGGGATCGCGGCGGTCAATGGTGGAAGGGCTAAACGGGGATGTTGCGCTCGAGACGGAATAGGCTTTGGCTTTGTACATGAAGGACCTCAGAGTTGCTGGAAGATNNGAGCTTTGCTGGTTACAGGCACTTGGATTCGTGTTTGGCGACGGCCGACTCAGCTTCCAAGTAGAGAGTACGGAGTTTTCATCTTCGAGCGGTATCCTGATTCTGCCAAATGATTGCCTGATTCTGCCGGATGATGGATTTTTGTGCATGCGGGGATGGATTTCGCGCTAGTTTAGGTTTGAGGGGTGTGATGCGCATGGAAGCAGCGAAACACAAGGGCACAAGCGGTGACGACAGGGCAGCGGCCCTGCGGATTGAGCTGGCCCGCAGGATTGGCAGCCGGATGCTGGAGGATGGCGTGGTGGCAACCGCAGTTCCGGGAATGAGTCTGTCCCGGCGGTCGGCGCCGACGGCCTGCGCTTCAGCCGCGTACGAGCCCAGCCTGATTGTTTTTGCGCAGGGGCGGAAGCAGATCAACCTGGGGAAGACGACGTACGTATGCGACAGCTCGAATTTTCTGCTGACCTCAGTGGATTTGCCAGTGGTGAGCCAGGTGATTGCGGCGACGGGGAAGGAACCGCTGTTGGGGCTGATGCTGAAGATGGAGATGGGCGCGGTGCGGGAGATTCTGGCGCAGCAGGAGTTTCACGTGCGCGAGGAAGCCGTAGGCGCGGTGGGGATGGCCGTGGGGACGACGACGGCGGAGCTACTGGACGCGTGCCTGCGGCTGATGGACCTATTGGATGCGCCGGAGGACATTCCGATTTTGAGCAGCCTGATTCAGCGGGAGATTATTTACCGGCTGCTGCGGAGCCCGCAGGGGCGGCATCTGCGGGCGATTGCGACGTTGGGCGAGCAGGGGCACCGGACAGCCAAGGCGGTGGAGTGGTTGAGGCAGAACTACACGAAGCCGCTGCGCGTGGAGGAGCTGGCGACGATGGCGCGGATGGGCGTGTCGACGCTGCATCACCAGTTTCGTTCGTTGACGGCGATGAGCCCGCTGCAGTACCAGAAGCAGTTGCGGCTGCATGTGGCGCGGCAACGGATGGTGGCGGATGGTTTGGATGCGGCGAGTGCGGCGTTTGAGGTGGGGTACGAGAGCGCGAGCCAGTTCAACCGGGAGTACAGCCGGTTCTTTGGATTGCCGCCGATGCGGGATGTGAAGGCGCGGTTGCTGGCGGGGGCGGATGCTGGGGGCGAGTGAGGGTGGAGCAGCTTCTAGCTTCTAGCCAAGGCTCGAAGGGGAGTTTGTTCTTTCCCACCCATTGCGGTCGCCGCGGCGACCGCGCAATGGATGGGGCACCCGCGCTGTGCTCGTGAATTTGGAGAAAAGCGACGCTAGGCAGGGTTAGTGTAGACGATGCGGCCTTCGCTGATGGTCCAGCGGACTTTGCCTTGCATGGTCCAGCCATCGAAGGGGGTATTTTTGGCCTTCGATTTTGAGTCGGTGGCACGGTAAACCCATTCAGCCTTGGGATCGAAGATGACTACGTCAGCATAGCTGCCGACGGCGAGGGTGCCGCGGCCTTTGAATCCGAGCAGCGCGGCGGGCTGCGGGCTGAGAAGGCTGATGACGCGTCCGAGGGGCATCTTCCACTCTTTGTGAAGCCAGCGGAGAGAGAGGCCGAGAGCGGTTTCAAGGCCGGTGATGCCGTTGGGTGCGTGCTCGAATTCAACTTCCTTTTCGTGAGTGGCGTGGGGCGCGTGATCTGTGGCGATGGCGTCGACTACACCGTCGAGGATGCCTTCGATCATGGCGTCGCGATCGGCGGCGGAGCGCAGCGGCGGATTCATTTTGCAATGCGTGTTGTAGAAGCCGACGTGCTCCTCGGTGAG
>PLST01000254.1:2277-2636 GCA_003164255.1 Acidobacteriaceae bacterium
GGCATACCGCGGAGGCCGAGCTTGAAGGAGACGGGGCCGAGATTCATGCTGGCGCCCTGGGTCATGCGGGTGTCTTCAGCATGCTGGATGACGCAAAGGCCTACGCGCGCGGCTGAGGCAAGGACGTCGCGCATGATGTTGTCTTTGAGGATAGGGTGGCCGTCGTCGGTGACGGCTACTGCACCGGCGGACTTGAGGGCCGCGTAATCGTTGAGGAATTCGCCCTTGGAGCCGCGGGTGGCTGCGCCGATGGGAAAGACGCGGACCGATGCGCCGCGGTCGGGGGCCTGCATCCAGCGGGTGATTTCAGGCGAATCGTTGACGGGGGTGGTGTTGGGCATGGCGGCCACGGCGGTGAA
>PLST01000254.1:2693-3011 GCA_003164255.1 Acidobacteriaceae bacterium
CGGATGGCGATGGCGGCAGCAGTCATGGGCGGGCCTCCTGGTGGGCTGCGACGAGAGCGCGTTCCATGACAGCCATGCGGATGGCGACGCCGTTGGTGACTTGCTCGAGGATGGCAGACTGGGGGCCGTCGGCGACGCCGGCGGTGATTTCAAGGCCGCGGATGATGGGGCCGGGATGCATGACGACGGCGGCGGGCGCGAGTGAGGCGAGGCGCTGGCCGGTGAGCTGATAGCTGGCCTTGTACTCCTCGAGGTCGAGCTGGAGGCCGGCGATACGCTCGGCCTGAATGCGGAGCATCATGATGGCCTGCGACTGGC
>PLST01000527.1 GCA_003164255.1 Acidobacteriaceae bacterium
GAAGAACGCGAAAGGCGGCAAATAGTCCTTGGCGCGCAGAGTAGTCATCACCGGCCTCGGGCTGGTGTGCGGGGTCGGCAACACCGCTTCTGAGGTTTGGCGGCAGCTTCTGGATGGGGTCAGCGGCATGGGGCCCATCCATGGCTTCGATACCACAGGCTTTCCCGTCACCTTCGCCGCCGAGGTCAGGAACTTTGACCCGCTGAACTTTGTGGAGAAGAAAGAAGCGCGCAAGATGGGGCGCTTCATCCACTTTGCCTTCGCCGCAGTTCAGGAGGCCATGGCCCAGTCGGGTCTCCAGATCACTCCGGAGAACGCCGAGCGGGTTGGTGTCTTCATCGGCTCTGGCATCGGCGGTTTCGAAATCATCGAGCGCGAGCACTCCAATCTACTTGCGGGTGGCCCACGCAAAATATCGCCCTTCTTCATACCCGCAGTCATCGTCAACATGGCGGCCGGGCAAATCAGCATCCGTTACGGCGCGCAGGGTCCCATCTCCGCCACCGCCACGGCCTGCGCCACCTCAGCCAACTCCATTGGCGACTCCGTCCGCATGATCCTGCACGGCGATGCCGATGCCATGATCGCCGGCGGTGCTGAAGCATCCGTCACAGCGCTGTCCGTAGGCGGATTTGCCGCCATGCGCGCCCTCTCCACGCGCAACGCCGAGCCCACCCGTGCCAGCCGCCCCTTTGACAAGGACCGCGACGGTTTCGTCATCGGTGAAGGCGCAGGCATCCTCATCCTTGAGGAACTGGAGTTCGCAAAGAAGCGCGGAGCAAAGATCCTGGCCGAGGTCATCGGCTACGGCATGAGCGCCGACGCCTACCACATGACTGGCATCGCGCCTGAAGGTGCGGGCGCGCAGCGCAGCATGCGTGCGGCCCTCAAAGACGCGGGCATTAGGCCAGAAGAAGTCGGCTACGTCAACGCCCACGCCACCTCGACTCCGGCCGGCGACGGCAACGAGTCCAGAGCCATTGAACTGGTCTTCGGCGAGCACGCCACCAGCCACAAACTGAAAATCTCCGGCACCAAGTCCATGACCGGCCACCTTCTCGGCGGCGCCGGCGGTCTTGAGGCAGGCATCACCGTGCTCGCTCTCCAGCACCAGATGCTGCCGCCCACCATCAACCTCGACAACGTCGATCCCGAGTGCAAGCTCGACTACGTGCCCAACAAAGCCATAGCCCACAATTTCGACATCGGCCTCTCAAACTCCTTCGGCTTCGGCGGCATCAACGCCACGCTCATTATGCGCCGCTGGACAGAGTAGCCCAGTCTCCAAAGCATCAAACAAGCCGGCGCGCATTCAATCGAATGCGCGCCGGCTTGCATTTCGGCTGATTTGCTCCAATGGCACGCTAGCAGATAAGATAAAAAATATCCTACCTGTGCTATACTTGCCTCATGGCCGCAAGAAAGAAGCGTCCCGTCGAGCTCGTCAAAATCACTGACGAGGCAATCATCGTCCGTTGCGCAGCCGGAGACGGCATGATCCGCGAAGAGATGTGGGAGGATCAAAAGGGCAATACGGTTCGTTACAACCTTGCATTCATCAACTTCCACCTCTTCTCCAGGGATAACGGCAGAGTCCTGGGTTACGACACGGCGCACGGGTATTTGCACCGGCACTTTGCAGGAACGGTCGAGATCATCGAGCCAGCACCATTCAGGGTCATCGTTGTACGCTTTCTGTCAGAGGTCGACGAACTGAAATTGCGGAGGAGATTATGAAGACAAAAATCTACACCGACGGCTTTGAAGGATGGGCCAAGCGGGCTAAGGCGCGAGCGAAAGCCATGGATGAGGGTCGCAAGATCACACCCTCGCGTGGCATCACCTTCGAAAGCGCGGCAGACATGGTTCGTCTTCTCACTCCGGCCCGGCTCAACCTGTTTCAAGCCGTGAGGAAGAAGACGCTCCCTATCCAGGATTTGGCTGAGTCGCTGGGCCGCGATGTGAGCGCGGTGCGCCGCGACGTGGTTGCCCTCGAGAAGTTCGGAATCGTTACCTCGCGGCACGTCACGAACCCGGGACACGGGCGTGTGCGCATGATCTCTGCCCCGGCAAGCATCTCCATCTCGGCTGAGCTTTAGACTCTCTCAATGCGTTGCCGCGTGCCGCGTGCCCCATTCATCCGCAGCTTTNNAAAACGTTGACAACCACCCGCCATCCACATAAATCACCTGGCCCGTAATAAAGTCCGCAGCCGCCGAAGCCAGAAACACAATTGGCCAAGCCACATCCTCCGGCATGCCCCACCTTCCCAGCGGGCAGCGCTTCTTCACCCACGCATCAAACTCCGCATCGGCGAGCAGCGCCTCATTTAATTCCGTCACGATGTACCCCGGCGCAATCGCGTTCACCAGGATGCCGTGCTCGGCCCACTCGATGGCCAGCGCCTTGGTCAACTGCCCCACCGCGCCCTTTGACGCCGTGTACGCCGACACACCCCGCCGCGAAGCAGCCGTCATCAGCGATGCAATGTTCACGATCTTTCCCTTGCGCCCCGCCGCGATCAACCCGCGCGCAAAACACCGGCTCAATTCAAAAATCGCCGTCGTGTTCACCGCGAGCACTTCGTTCCAGTCCGCCAACGGCAGTTCCGTCGCCAGCCCGCGCCGCTGAATTCCCGCCGCATTCACCAGGATCTCCGGCTGTCCAAACTCGCGCACGCACGCGTCAAACCACCCGGCAATGCCCGCCGTGTTCATCAGGTCAAAGGCACTCGACACCGCGTCGATTCCCGCCGCCTTCAACTCGTCTTCCGCGCGCGTCAATCGATCCGCGCCCCGCGCCACCAGGATCACGCGCGCACCGCTCTCGCCCAGTGCGCGTGCCGCGCCCAGGCCAATCCCGCGGCTGGCCCCGGTCACCAGGGCCAGCTTTCCTTCGACTGAGAATTTGCTCATTCCGCCTTCGGCGATCGCTCAGCCCCTCAGCGCGGCAAAGCCAACGCCGACCAGGGTCAGAATCGCCCACCACCCAAAGACGGCCAGGTATCCCGAACTGCGCTTGACCCCGGCTACTGCCGCCAGCCCCATGCCCGCCAGAATCATGGTCCAGATGGTGATCACATCCACGGCGGTCGCGAGTCTGTAGAGTGCCGGGCCCACATCCTGGGCGCTTAGAAATGCGCCGGCGTTGGTAGGCGCAAAGTTCTCCATGTTGAACGACTCCGGTGCCAGCCCTGCGAAAATGACGACTGTTCCCAGCAGGAATTTGATAATTCCCGGCAGCCCCGCGAACATCCACACGGTGAATACGCTCCCGAACTTGGCTCTTCCGCCAAAGACGAAGTTGATCGTCCCCAGAAGCACCACGGCCGCGATTGCCGTGCCAGCAATGGCAATAATGGGGCTCGCAGCCAGCCCGCCTTCCATCGCATACTGCGTAAACTTCAACGACATCGCACGTTGCTCTGGAGGTGCCTGGTCCAGCTTGGCCTCTGCCTTCGGATTCAGATGAATTGCGTTTTGGGCAACCTGGTCCCAGCCGACGCGGACGGTGACCGCAGCAAAGAAGACATAGACGAATGCGATTGAGATCAAAAACGGCAGCCACCAGCTCTTATTCCCTTGCTTGATGTCGTCAAAGGTCTTCGACGGCGCAGTAAATGTATTGGCCACGCGCTGCCACTGGGTCAGGCCCTGAACCGGTTCCGCCGCTGTCTGCTCTCCCATGTCGCTCATGTGTTTGCCTTTCGCACAGCCGAGTCTTCGGCTTTGCCCGCGATTGTAAACGCACCGGGCGCAAAAGGCGTAATCAAATTCTGCACTTTTGAGGATTGGGTAGGACAGGTTGTATCAATCGGGTTTTGAAAGGGCAGGGCTTCAGAGCTTGTGGAAAAGCCCTTCGAGAAGTTTTGTAATAAGGGCACGGCTTTAGCCGGGCCGAAAAGGCCAATGGAGTGAGTCGGGCTTCAGCCCCTGTTCATGCGAACCTCGCCCATTCTCGCTTCATTTGGACTTTTTCCGCAGCATGTACAGCTCCCGCCGTCGTTTCACATCAAAGCAGGCGCGTCTTTCCGTGGCCTCTTCCGCCGCGGGCCTTCTCGCAAAATGTCAGATGAACTCTCCAGCGCCGAATCTATCCCTGCGTTGCAACACCCACGGCAAGGTCCGCCGAAAGCTGCGAGCGCCTCCTGAAAATCCAATCCTTGCCTATCCGGAGGGAGCAGGGGCCTTCACAGGCTGCGGAAAAACTCCCCCGGGCCACCAAATTCGACAGCTTTGTAACAAGGGCACGGCTTCAGCCGGGCCGCAAGTGCATGAAAAGAAAAGATGGGGCTT
>PLST01000576.1 GCA_003164255.1 Acidobacteriaceae bacterium
GCCAAGCATGTTCCCCGCCGGAACGCACACGTCGTCAAGGATCACCTGGCGGGTTGCCTGCGCATTCCAGCCCATCTTCTTCTCGACGGGACCAAATGAGAGCCCTGGCGCCGACTCTTCTACAACGAAAGCGGAGATTCCACGCGCTCCCCGGGCCCCGGTCCGCGCCATCACGATGTAAAGATCCGCATCCCCCGCCCCCGAGATGAACTGTTTGACGCCGTTGAGTTTGTAGTTGTCGCCCTCGCGCACAGCCCGCGTGGAGAGGGCAGCTGCGTCCGAGCCTGAGGAGGGTTCCGACAGGCAATAAGCACCCAGCAATTCGAAGCTGCAGAGTCGAGGCAGCCATTGGTTTCGCTGTTCGGCGCTTCCGAACCGGTCGATAACTGACGCCACCATGTTGTGAACCGAAAAATATCCAGCGACGCATGGGCAGCCCGTCGCCAGGCCCTCATAGATCAGCACACCTTCAAGCCGGCTCAGTGCGCTGCCGCCCACGTCTTCGGCCACGCATAAGCCACCGAATCCAAGTGACGCGCCGCTGCACACCACTTCGCGTGGAAATCTCTTGTCCTGGTCCCACTGAAGGGCAAACGGAGCAATCTCCTTTGCAGCAAAGGAAGCAGCCAGCTCCCCCATCACCTGTTGTTCCGCATTCAGCGTGAACGGGCCTTGCGCGTTCGAATCACTCACGGTGTTGACCTCACGTCTGTTCATTTGCCGACGAAGGACTGACGGTTGTCAAGCGCACAAGCTAGCCGCCATTGCTGGAATCTTAAGAGCCTGGAGACGAATCAAACAGCAGTAGTTACAGCATTCATCCAGATTTCTGAAGGAGTTCCCGGCGAATGACACTCTCCGCAAGCGAAGTGAACGAGTTACGGTCTGAGGAGGTGGCGAAAGGTCTGCATCCGATCTTCCGACGGCGATGGAGTCCTCGATCGTTTCTGGAACAGGAAGTGTCTCCGGCTGACTTGAAACACGTGTTTGAAGCGGCTCGGTGGGCTGCTTCCTCGGGCAACGGGCAGCCTTGGCGGTTCATTGTCGGCGTTCGCAATTCGGCGACCCACAAGAGAATTGTGTCGACGCTGGCGGGATTTAACAAGGAGTGGGCGCCGAATGCTCCCGTTCTTATTTTGGGAACGGCCAACACGCTGAATGCCCGAGGTGCGCTAAATGCATACGCACTGTATGATCTGGGGGCTGCCAGCGCCTATCTGACGCTTGAGGCAACCGCCTTAGGGCTGGCAGCGCACCAGATGGGAGGATTCGACCATGCCGCTATTCGCAAGGCTCTCGATATTCCCGACAGCTACGTGTTGGGATCGGTCATCGCGCTTGGCTACCAGGGCGAACCCGGAACGCTGGCAAACGAACCGTTGATCGCTCGGGAGACTTCACCAAGGGAACGCAAGCCGCTGAGCGAAATGGTCTTTGTGGCCTGGGGCGAACCTGCCAACCTGGGCTGAACTTCATGGCGGACCGAACGCAGGGCAACCCGACTCCGCAGCCTAGAATGGACGGAGGAGGCACTCTCTTTTGAAGAGCGCAAGGTCACGAAGCCGAAGCCATAGCCGTGCCCATAGTCGAGGGCGTGCCAACAGAAAACGCTTGGGTTGGATGGGTACCCTCATCCTGGTTTTGAGCGTAGCTGTCGTTGGATTGTTTGCATGGGCGGTACTTGTGCGCTTATTTGCGCCGACGTCCAATACGTCCCTTAACCACTTTGATGCCATCATCGTGCTGGGCGCCTCGGTGGACAGGGATGGGAATCCCTCACCCGAATTGCAATCCCGCGTAACCGAAGGCGTGCGCGAGTACGAGCGGGGAGTTGCACCCAGGCTTATCCTGACGGGAGGACCGGAGTCAAATCGCTTCGTTGAGGCGAAAGCGATGGCCCGAACCGCCGAAGCGGAGGGTATTCCCGAGTCAGCCATCGTGCAAGAAACCCGAGCGAAGGATACGATCCAGAATGGCTGCTATTCGATGCAGATTATGGAAAGCCACGGCTGGCACTCGGCAGAGGTGATCTCAAGCGCCAGCCACCTGCCGCGTGCGGGCGTCATCTTCAACCAGTTGCCGCTGGAGTGGCGGACTCATGCCGCACCACCCGTCCAGCATGAATTCCCACTGGTGTCTGAGTATGCAGTTGCGTTGGAAACGCTGAAGACGGTGCGCTATCTTTTGTGGGCCGGGCGCACTGAGCGTTGCGAACCTTAGCGATCGCGGAACGTCCAATCATTATCTACAGGATTCCGACCAGGGAAAATGGGACACGGTGCGCGTTGTCCCCAATAGGCATGGTCCTGTAAGCTGATGAGTGATGCGCCTTCCAGTAAGATTCTCAGTTTCTTTACTTGCCGCCACTGTCCTGGCTGTCTTTGCCGGGGCCCGGATCCATGCACAAAGCCAGCCGAGCCAGGACTCGTCGAGCCAAACTGCCCCCACACAGGTTCCGACTGATCAAAGTACCGGCAATGGCACCTACATTTCCATCGATCCGCTGGCGAAGGTCCGCTACGACAACCGCTTCGATGCTTCGCTCGGGATGGCTTACGACCATATGAAGGCTGGCCCTACCCTGTTGCAGGGATCGAACCTCGGCGGGCTGGACGCGGAAGGGTCGTATTGGCTGACGAGGCACTGGGGGATTGAAGGCTCGGGACGCGGCTACATTGGCACCAGCGGCACTGCTCCGAACGCTCCCAACAATGTGAAGGGCCCAGTGGTGAAGGAGTATTTCTTTGTCGGCGGCGGCGAGTGGCTGGGACCGCACAACAAGCATGGTGCGATTCTTGCGCATGCGATGTTCGGCGGGGTCTATGGAAACTTCCAGAAGGATCTGCTTGGACAGCCGCCCGCAAAATTTGATTTCTATAACAACCAGATTGCGCCGGCGGCGATTGTCGGCGGACATTTCGACCTGAACCGGTCGCAGCACTGGGTCTTCCGTATCACTCCCGATGCGATTATCAAGCGGTACAGCATCAATTACGCACCGTTTACTACCTCGACCGATGTGAACTTCGCTATTTCAGTGGGGTTGGAGTACAAGTTCACGAGCATCAAGCGCTCAACCAAGAAGGACAACTGGGTTTCAGGCTGGTAGGCGTGGTTTTTGCCCAGAGGCAACGGGTGCATAGGGACTGCTAATCCCGGAACTGACGGTCCGGGGAAAGAGGCGGTGTTCTATCCAACCGGCCGCGAATTCAAGTCTGTTTTCACTTCGGGACCGGTCTCTTTGGGGCCGGTTCTCCTTTTTCAAGTAATACGGTTCAATCGCCCTGCTGCCAAGTTTGACTTGGTGTGGTATTCTCCACCGTTCAGTAGCGCTGTTGAAAAAGTATCGCAGCAAAATATTCTGTTCCGGATAGCGACACTCGCTCGATGGCCCTGGTCGCAGGAAACAGAACAGAAGAAAAGGAAGGCAGGTTCCGGCGGATATGAGAGACACCCTTGGAGTATTGCTTGCGGGCGGAGCAGGAGAACGGCTGTTTCCACTTACGCGTGATCGGGCCAAGCCGGCCGTCCCTTTTGGCGGGCATTACCGCATCATTGACATCACTCTCTCCAATTGCATCAACTCCGGTCTGCGCAGAGTTTATGTGCTCACTCAGTACAAGGCACTTTCACTGAATCGGCACATACGCGAAGGGTGGACTGGGATTGTGGCGCAGGAGTTGGGGGAGTTTTTCGAACTGATGCCACCCATGCAGCGGACAGGAGCCAACTGGTATATGGGCACTGCGGACGCAGTGTACCAGAACATCTATTCGATTGGCAGCGAACAACCGAAGCACGTGATTGTCCTTGGTGGCGACCACATCTACAAAATGGACTATAGCCGCATGCTGGCACACCACAAGGAAACCCATGCGGAGGTGACACTGGCGACGCTGCCTGTCTCGCCGGATGAGGTTTCGCGGTTCGGTGTGGTCGAGGTCGGACAGACGGGAGAGATCCTGGGGTTCCAGGAGAAGCCACCCTCAACCACCTTCCGATCCCCGTTCAACCCCAATGCGGTAGACGCTTCGATGGGCATTTATATCTTCAACACAGAGACGCTGTTGAAAGCGCTCATTGCCGACGCAGAAGATCCGGATTCGAAGCACGATTTCGGGCACAATATTTTGCCAACCATGTTGGGCCGGAAGAAGATGATGGCCTACAGCTTTGTGGACGAAAACAAGAAGCAGGCACTTTATTGGCGCGATGTGGGAACGCTCGATGCCTACTATGACGCTAATATGGATTTGTGTTCGGTTTCGCCAATTTTCAACCTCTATGACAAGACCTGGCCTATCCGCACCCGTGTGCGCCAATATCCTCCGGCCAAGTTCGTTTTCGGCGAACCTGGGCGCTCGGGCATGGCGGTCAATTCCGTAATCACAGCTGGAGTCATCATCTCGGGTGCTTCGGTGTATAACTCAGTGCTGTCGCAGGACGTTAGGGTCAACTCTTACTCCGACGTGGACGCGAGCATCATTTTTTCCCATGTAAACATCGGCCGGCACTGTCGCATCCGGCGTGCGATTATCGATCGCGATGTGCACATTCCCGAAGGCACGGTCATAGGCTACGATCCCGTAGAGGACAAGCGCCGGTACTTCGTAACGCCATCGGGCTTGACGATCGTAACGCGCGATACCTCGCTGTTTGAGAATCCGGTGGATCCGGAGTTTCTGCAGCGGTATTAGGGCACTTGTGGTCAGGTTTCAGCGGGAAGTACCAATTCCGGGGATGAACCAAGGGCGCAGGCTATTGCTTGCGTCCTCCGTTTTTTTGAGCGTTCCGCACGCTCCCCACGCAGGAAGTGTTAGCAGGCCCTAGTGCACGACGCCAAATTCACGACGTTCGGGAGCGTTGCCGGACATGGTCCTAATGCACCGGGAGATCCCCCGGCTCTGCCGGGGTGGCAGTAGCAGTTTGACATTTGCGGGA
>PLST01000338.1:0-166 GCA_003164255.1 Acidobacteriaceae bacterium
CGCGCGGTCAGGCTGCACAAGGGAGACCTGCGCGCCGCCAACCGCGAAGGCGGCGGCGCCACCATGCGCATGACGTTTCCCGCGCTCTAACCTGCGCGTGCGGCGGTGCTCATGCGGTCGGCGTCTCCGGGTAGACGCGGTTCTTCCATCCGCCGCCACGCCCTGC
>PLST01000338.1:229-4018 GCA_003164255.1 Acidobacteriaceae bacterium
GGCGAATTGCGGAGTTGCTCATAGGCCGTGCGCGCGATCATCTCCCAAACATCCCGCCAGCTTGCATAAGCCCTTGTCGAAACGGCGCGCTCCGCATGGCCAAGCCAGAGTTTGCCGCCCGTGGATTTGATCTCCTTCGCCAATGCACAGTCGTCAATCAGTTGGCCGCGAAAGTGAGACACGCCTTCNNAAGAAAACGAAGGCGGGAATCAGCGCCCGTTCAGCCAGCGTGGCGCAGTTCAGGCGCACCATCTCTGAGACCATGTCGAGCCCATCCGCTTCGGCCTTCGCAACCAGGCTTGAAATGTGGCCGGGCCCATGCTCGATATCGCCGTCAGTCAGGAGCACGTAGTCGGCTTCTCTTGCTTTCTTCTGTGCGAGTCCTTGCGCGACGGCCCAGAGCTTTCCGCTCCAACCCTGCGGTAGTGGCTCGCCGGTGATGATGGTCAGCCGCTCGCCCGCGCCGAGTGAAGCCGCAATCGCGCCCGTCCCATCCGTGCTGTTGTCGTCCACCAGGATGATCGCGAGCTCACCCGGATAGTCCTGCGACCGCAGGGACCTCAGGCTCCGCCCAATGCCCTCCGCTTCATTGCGCGCCGGCACAATCACGGCCACCTTTGCCAGACCCGAGGGCGCTCCTGCGTCCAGCACCTGCCCCGACCGCCAGAATCCTCCATGGAATCCAACCAGATACACCCAGATTGCCAACGAGATCAGAGAGACCACAATCGTGATTGCGTGCATCGGTTCTCCGTTCCTCGGTTGTGTATGGCTCTGTCCTGGTTTCGCCCGGCAAACAACTCTTGTGATCCAACTCACATGAGGATGTGCGCTGAAGGCTTCCCTTTTTTTCAATTTGGATCAAAATAAGCTTGGAGGNNAGCAAGAACCTTAACCAGATTGCCAATCGAGCTGCGCACAAGGCGGCCATGGAATACAACCGCGGCGGCGCTGGAATTTTTTCGAAATAGCCGGCTTTGCGACAAGCGGCGGTCAGATCAGAACCGTGAGTCACCGTTCGCGTCTGATCTGCGCCAACATTACTGCAACCCTGCCTGGGTTGCGGAGATAGCGCAGCCGCCGGTTCCGCCTGAGGTGGTGCAGCCCTGGTTCAGCAGCGTCGTAAAGTAAATGTTCGACGCGCCTGCAGAACCATTGTCCACCACGATGCCGCTCGTCCCGCCGTCCTCCTGGAGCGTGCCGTTGGGCACGGCCGTGCTCGACACAACGCCGCTGTTAGGAGCGGTAAAGCCCATCACGCAGCCTACGATCAGGCTCTGGCCCGAGCAGGGATTGGTTGCGAACTGGCTGCCAAATCCAAGCACGCTGAGGAACAGGTAGTCCGCGCCGGCACCGGCCTGGCACGCGCTGTTGCCGTTGTTGCAGAACTCGGTGATCTGAAGCCCTGTGGCGTAGAAGAAGTTGGTGTAATTTTTGGCCACCACCGGCCCAGCCGTCGCGCTCCCCGTTGTCATGGCGTTGTTGCTGATCGTGATCGCGTACAGCGTGTTGTTTTGCGGGCCGGTGCCTCCCACTACGTAGAGGTGGCCGCTCGGCGGGTCGCCCGACGTGAAGTACTGGTTGTCGAAGGCGCCTGACAGCAGCACTTCGTAGCCGGCCCCCACCGTAGCCTCAGTGCCNNGAGTCCACGATCGGGCTGTCTAAAATGCCCAGGTTGTAGTCAAGCTGCGCCGACTTCGTCACCGCCTGCGTGCTTGCGTTCACGGCGTAAAGATAGCCGCACAGGCCCTCGGCAGTCTTGACGCCCGGCTCGCAATTTGAGGCGATGTTGATCAGATAGTCGCTCACAAAAATGTTGCCGCTCACCGAGTCGTAAACCGGGCTGCCCAGCGCCGCATCGGTTGATGTATTCAGCGTCACTGGCCACCCGCTTCCAGCTTCAGCCGGAGTGCTGCTTGAAAACACATTCGTGAACTTGTGCATCTGGCCCTGGTCATCGCCCACATAGGCTGTCTTTGACCCAAAGTCCACGTAGGGCGAGGAGTTCGTGTCGCTGACTGCTCCACTGAACGGAATTGAAATCATGCACGGCGCCGTGCAGTTCGGATATGCACTGTTTGACGGGAGCATTTTCGGGCCGGTCAGAGTCCCGCCTGCCGCCCACTTCAAAACCACCAGATCGGCGTGGCCGGTCACGTTGTCCGTTTGCACAAAAGCCACCTGCGTGCCGTCCTGCGACAACGCAACCGACGTTGCCGCGATTCCGCCGGTGTCGAAGGCCCAATAGGTGGATGGTCGCGGAGTGCAGCCCGTGTAAAGTTCGTTGAAGGCCACGACGTTCGCCTGCGCCGCTGAGCCGGCCAAGCTTGTGTTGTACACCGCGAAGTCGGCGGTGCAACTCACAGCATTGCTCGTAAACGTGGCCGGAAAGTGTCCCATGCCGGTTGTTCCGCCGCTGCCTTCCGTCTCGCTCCAGTCCCTCGTCAGCTGGTTCTCTTGCTTGCGCCCAGCCTTCCTGCTTTCGTGCCTGCGTTCGTCACCCGATTGAAACTCCGCGCCTGATCGCCGCCGCTGTGCCTGAGGCGGAATCAATGCGCGCACCATGCCGCGCGGCACAGCGCCGCCTGGAAGATCCTCTTCGCTTGCCGGGGTCGCGAGCTCTACGCTGTCTTCAAACCCGCGCTCTTCGTCCGCGTCGCCAGTCCCCGCATCCTGATCTCGTTCCGGCTCTGCGTTGCTGGGTTTCGTCCTGCCCAGCATCGCTGTCCCCGCTTCTCTGCGCCTGAGTTGTTGCATCACGTAGCGCGGCTCTCCGGTGATTTTCAACCAGCGGTCGTAGGTTCCATTTCGCAGGGCCTCCTCCGCCGTGCCCAGATGCGAGAAGATCAGGTGGCGATGACTCCAATCCCCGGCCAATCCCCGGTTGCTGGGTTCCGGAACCGCGAAAGATGGGCTCGCTAATTCCTGGCTCGCAGCGCCTGCAACGGTGGCGTTCTGGCCCTGCATGAACGCAGCGCATCCCAGCATGGCCACCAGGGCGACCCATGCCAACGATCTCCGCTCAAACCAGAACCTTGATTCGCTCATCATTCTTTACCAGGCGGTGTTGTACACGAGGTTGTACGCGTTCACGCTGCCAAGCCCCGTTGCAAAATCCCAGCCCGGCGTTGCGTAAAAGGCTGGCGCATACGCGCCGGGGGCGATCGCGGTATTCACCTCAACCGCACAGGTCGCGCCCGACCCACCGCCGCCCGACAGGGTGCAGCCGGAGCCGCCCGCATAGCCCGCTCCCGACCCCGTAAATGCGATCGAGGTCACGTAACCCGGCCCCGCGCCAAAGGTTGTAATCGTTGGAACGATATCGCTGTACTGGTTGTTGGCGGCCGACAAAGCAAAGTTCCCCGCGGCCCCGTTCGTTCGGGCCGTCAGCGTAACGGTGTTCGTGGCTTCTGTTGCCGCCGCGCTGGCGTTGGCTGTCTGTGTTCCGAAGACGCACCCTCCTCCGCCAGTGCACTGTGTTGCAGTGGCGTTCAGCACGGCCTCAAGATTCTTCGCCGTGTCGGTCTCGTTGGTCGCGTTGTTGCGGCTCGCTGTATACAATTCCACCTGGTTTGCGGCGGTTGGTGCGCCCGTCACCAGCGTGTACGTCGTGCTGCCAACCGTCACCGTGGCGCCTGCCCAGTCGGTGGCCACCGTGCCTGACACCACAACCATCCCTGCTGAGGCCGTGCTTCCCGGAAGGACGTTCGCCGAGCAACTACCCGCCTGTGTGCCGCCTGCGTAGAGCGTTGTGCCCGTCGGTGAAAGATACGGCGTGGATGTGGCCGG
>PLST01000338.1:4042-6086 GCA_003164255.1 Acidobacteriaceae bacterium
CCGCGTTGATGTCACCCTGGGTAATGTCGTTGAACGCGCACGACGAGGCCAGGCCCGCACGCGCCGGCTGATTGATCGCGTAGCAGGCGCTCTCTCCGCTCGAACCAAACTCAGCCTTCGCAATCTGGTAGTAGATGGGATTGGGATTGCCCTCGCGCGTGCCCCACTTCTGATTCACGAGCGCCTGGATTCCGGCCATCAGCGGCGCCGCCACCGATGTTCCGCCAAAACCGCTCCACGAAGGCGTCGAGGCCAGAGGATTGGGCGTAGGTCCGCAGGTCGCGGCGCCGTCGGCGGAATAGAAAGTTGTGTCTGACCAGCAGACCACAAAGAAATGTCCCCACACGCCGTTTGCGGCGAACATGGCAACGTCCGGCATGTCGCGCACCCCGTCTGCCGGATTGCCGAAGACGCCCGACTGCCACACCGGCTTCGCGTATCCGGCGCACCCGGCCGTTACGTATCCGTTGGTGCTTGCTCCGTTGGCGCATCCGCTGGGACCGCCGCTCGCGCCGCCGATGGTAAGGTAGTTATTCTTGCCCGTTGTGCTGTTGCAAAAGCCGGCTGTGCCGTAGGTGGTCCCGTAGCCTTCGTAGTTGCTCAGCAGCCAGCTCGCGCACGAGTCGTTCCATGGAATCTCCGGCACGTACGACTTTGCATTTCCGTCTGTCGTCGTGTTGCTTGAATTCCAGTAGGTGCTGGTGGGAATGCTCGCCTCTTTGGCGTTGTAGGTGTCTTCAAAATCCGTTCCACCCACCGACACGTTGTATGGCGTGGAGCCCCACCCTGAAACGCCGATGCCGAAGTAGCCGTAGTTGTAACCATTGCTGCAACTGCTGGAGAGCTGGTCGCCTGAGGAGACGAACACTGAAACTCCCGCGGCCGCCGCCGATTGGTACGCGCTCAAAAACGCCGCGTTGCCCGCCTGGCCGATCACGGCTTCACATTCTCCGTAGCTGATGCTAATCACCGACGGCGGACTGCCCGCGGCCAACAGGTTTTCCAGAGCCAACAACCCGCCGAACGTGCTTACCGGCGTACCATCGGCGCACGAAGCTACCTCGACCGTCGCTCCCGGAGCAACCGACAGCACCGCGTCCACGTCGATGTTTGCCTCTGACTCGGCTGGGTTCGGGCTGGTGGGATGCGTGCAGTTGTTGCCTGCGTTCGGATACGTCTGCGTCCAGCTCCCGCCGTACTGCATCAGGCCAAACGTCTTTTGGAAGNNAGGCAGTCCCGCTTCCGCTCGTCACTCGGTACTGCGTCCGCGGCTCAAGATTCATGTGGGGTTTGAAGTCGTGCATTGAAACGACGCCCGTGACTGCCGGAGCCAACTCTTCCGGTATCTCCGGATCGCTCATGTTGGCAAAGTGGTGCACGCCATGCACATGCAGGTGGTGAATTTCCGTATGAAACGCCCTGCGAATCTGCTCCGCGGTGCCTGAGAAATCGATCACCTGGTGGTTCGGATACACATAGCCCACCGTAAATCCGTACGACTCGAGCCAGTCCGTCACCGTATCGATGTCTTCCTGCGCCAGCCCATATTGTTGTCCCTGCTGGTCCGGCGTGAGCCATTGATGAAAATTGGGCGAGGTCTTGTCGGTGAGCGAATCAATATATTGTTCGAACTCCAGCTCCAGTTCCGGGGGCCGCTTCAACTGGAGCAGCATGTGCTCCAACCTGAAGTCGTCCGCCACCCGGCCACGATCGTTTCGCTCGTTTGCCTCGCGCCGTGTGTTGCCACGCAGCCTTACCCAATGCCTCTCGTTTACAGGTTCCGTAATCAGAATCCGCGCGCGCGATCCGGCCTCGGCGGCCCACAGGCTCTGCGCTCCCAGGCTGGCAAGGCTCAGCCCGGCGAGCACCAGGACGAGAGCAAAACCTCCGGTCTTTCGGCTCATAAGGAGACCCCCTTCCCAAGAACCTGCTCTAGCCGAAGCTTAACATTTACGATGCTCGATTTCACTCTGATCCGGCAAGAGTCCCGCGCCTTAAGTAACCGGGGTAATCCTGCGCAATTACGACTCCGCGCCCAGGTCAC
>PLST01000389.1 GCA_003164255.1 Acidobacteriaceae bacterium
GCCGAGCACCGCCGCAAGCAAACCCTCAACCCGAGCTACGGCAACCTCCATCGCTATCGCCTGCTCGAACAGGGCGATGCCGCGCTAAGCTTCTACCAGGCCGCCCAACCTCCAGCCCCAGCACCGGAAACCACAAGTGAGAACTAAAGACGTGCCCATAAAAGTCCTTGCCAAGGTCCTTGCCCTCGCCCTCTCCGCGGCCCTTCTCTCGGGCGTCCCTCTCACCGCGCAAACCGAGCAGCCGTGGGAGATCGGCCCCTTCACCCGGCCCGCTGAAGGCAATCCCGTCATCGCGCCGCTACCCGCCTCCACCTTCACGGACCCCATCCTCAAAGCTCCTGCCCATTGGGAGGCGCTCCACACGTTCAATCCGGCGGCGATTGTTCGCGACGGCAAAATCTACGTCCTCTACCGCGCTGAAGACGACTCCGGCGCCATGGAAATCGGCGGCCACACCTCGCGCCTCGGCCTCGCTGTCTCGGACGACGGCATCCACTTTACGCGCCGTCCCGAGCCCGTCTTCTTTCCCGATAACGACAATCAGAAACTCCGCGAGTGGCCCGGCGGCGATGAAGATCCGCGCCTCGTTGAAGCGGAAGACGGCACCTACGTCCTCACCTACACGCAGTGGAATCGCCTCGCCGTCACGGTCGGCATCGCCACCTCGCCCGATCTGCTCCACTGGACCAAGCAGGGGACCGCCTTCCAGTTTGCCGGCCCAAAGTATGCCGCGCTCAAATACAAATCCGCAGGCATCGTCTCCCGCTTCGACCCCGCCAAAGGCCGGCTCATCGCCGCCCAGATCGACGGCCACTATTGGATGTACTGGGGCGAGGGCGCTATCCATCTCGCCCGCTCCGCCGATCTCATCCATTGGACTCCACTTGAGGACGAAAACGGCGCGCCCTTTGAGCTCCTGGGGCCGCGCCCCAAACACTTTGACAGCTCATTCCCTGAGACCGGTCCGCCGCCCGTCCTCACCAGTCAGGGAATCGTGGTCATCTATAACGGCAAAAACGCTGTCAAAGGCGGCGATCCCAAACTCGGCGCCGAGGCCTACGCTGCCGGCGAGGCTCTCTTCCAGCCGGACAACCCGGTCCGCGTGGCTGCGCGGACGGAGCATCCGATCCTCATGCCCGAGCGGCCCTGGGAGAAGACCGGCCAGTACGTAGCCGGAACCACCTTTGCCGAAGGCCTGGTCGCCTTCCACGGCCAATGGTTCCTCTATTACGGCTGCGCCGATTCGCTGGTAGCCGTGGTGACGGCTCCGATGAAGTAAGAGGCACCGTTTATCGATGTAGGCCTCCGAGCTTGGCGAACAAACCGCCCGGAACAAGATTCTTGGTCCCTGCGGCGTTTCAGAGGAGCGATCCTGAAAGAGGCATTTTCTTCAATCCCCGGTCCCCAATTGCGAGGGACCGGACACCCTCGGTGTGGTTTTTGGGGCGTCGAGACCGAGGCCACCCGCCGATGCTGGCGGATCGCGATGTTGCCGCTTCTGTCAAGCTAACGGCTAGTGGCAAGAACGTAAATCGAAGCGCTGAAAGTCCCTGGGGAGGGAGAAGTATCGGAGAAATCTAAAGAGATGCTTGCGATAACGCGTCGGACGCCACGGAGGCGACGAATCAATTAGCTTTTCACTTGCAGAAGGGAGCTTGACCTCGAAAGACTAGCTACGAGCGGTAAACTTTAGATGAATCAAAGCTGAAAAGGAAATTCAAGTTGACGCCGAAAAGACTTGCTTTAGGAATCATCGCACTATCGCTTTCAGTGCCGGTGTCGGCAACTGCGGCCAATCCCAATCCCACTCCCGAAATTCGTTGTCAGGATCTGGCCAATCAGGATTTCTCGGGAATTCTGGACGCGCCGACCCAACTCACCGATGCCAAATTGATACCCGCCTCCGGCACAATACCCTCACATTGCCGGATCGTCGGTTATGTAAAGCCACAAGTTGGGTTTGACTTGCTGCTGCCCGAGAAATGGAACGGCAAGTTCATGGAGGTCGGGTGCGGAGGTTGGTGCGGCTCGACAGACCCATCGCGGTGCGACTCGGCTCTGCGGGGCGGCTACGCCTGTGTTGACTCGGACACGGGTCACAAAGGCAGTTGGGGCGACACGCTGTGGGCCGACGGCAACTTGCCGGCGCAGGTCGATTTCGGCTTTCGCGCCATTCATGTATCTGCCTTGGCCGGAAAAGCAATCGCAACGCGATACTACGAGAGGGGTCCGGCGCATTCCTATTTCGTCGGCTGCTCAACCGGCGGCTACCAAGGAGTCATGGCGGCGCAGCGATTTCCCTGGGATTTCGACGGCATCGTTGCCGGAGCTCCAGACATCGACCAGGGCGGAGCCAACATGCGGGCACTCTGGATTGCCAGGGTGTTTCTGGATAATGACGGCAAGCCTCTGCTGAACCACGATGCCCTTCATCTCACCCATGAAGCTGTACTCAAGCGGTGCGACATGGATGACGGTGTCAAGGACGGAATCATCGGCGATCCGCTCGCCTGCAACTTCGATCCCGCCGAACTCCTATGCAAGCCGGGGCAAACCAGCGGATGCTTGACGCCGGCACAGGTCGAGGTAGTTCGCAAGCTGTACTCCGGGCCGATGACCTCGGATGGCAAGAGTATCTCGACCGGAGGCTTCCTGCGCGGCTCGGAGCTAGGCTGGGAGCATTTTTGGCCGGCGTGGGGAGTCGAGCAGTACTTCAAATACGGTGTGTGGGGTTATTCCGCCGGTCCAAACTTCAAATACACGGACTTCGACTTTGATCGTGACTACAAGCGCCTCGGATTGGCGCCTTGGTACGAGAATTCGAATCCAGATCTCCGCAAGTTCAAAGGAGCCGGCGGAAAACTGATCGTCTACCACGGCGCGACCGATACCGTTGATTTGCCTGGGGCCATGATCGACTACTACGAAACCGTGGAAAAGACCATGGGTGGCAGAGCGTCAACACAGGACTTTTTCCGGCTGTTTTTGATCCCAGGCATGAACCACTGCAGCGGCGGCGCGGGAGCGTATGCCATCGACTACGTGAGCCAGCTGGAGAGCTGGGTCGAGCAGGGCAAGACACCTGATGTGTTGGTCGGTGCTCACCCAAGCGATTCCTACCATGGCCCAATCGAGTGGCCGCTCGATCCGTCAATCCCTGTGGACTTTACAAGACCAGTTTATCCATACCCCACAAAAGCGAAATATGTTGGTCGGGGAGATCCTAACAGGGAGTCGAGCTTCGGCCCGGTGGCCCATTGAGGCGATGGGCGGGTGGGCCAGGTGCCGGGAGAAGTGAGAACAACAACTGAAGATAGGTGCCCAGGAGCCTCGCCTCTGGGCACCTGGGAGAGCACCGACCTCGGCCTGGGAAAGCTCAAAAGCTTCATCCCTCACAGGTTACTCCCCGAATGTCGGCTTCGAGCCTGGAATCTCGGAATCTGACGGTTGAGGGCGCTTGACCGGCGAACCGGAAGTCTGAACAGCACCCCGAGCCCAGGGGTTCGCTTCGTTTAGGCCAATTGCAGTCGAAATCCTGCCCCGCGCGAAACCGAAGGGGGACCTGCGGTTCGGACACTGGCCTTCTGCGACAAGCCCCAGAGACCACCCCTGACAACTGACAACTGGCAAACGCTACAATGGGCCGCATGAAATCCGCACTGTTTCTCGGAGCGCTACTACTCGCCGCCGCCGCGCCGGGCGCCGTCCATACCCAGCCAGGGACCCAGCCCGCGCCCGCCGTTCCCGCGCCAGCCTCAGGCCGCCAGCTGGTGATTCTCGATACCGATATTGGCGACGACATTGACGATGCCTTTGCCCTGGCCCTCGTCCTGCGCAGCCCGGAGCTCGAGTTGCTTGGCGTCGAAACGGCCTTCGGCGACACCGCCCTGCGCGCGCGCCTTGTAGACCGCTATCTTGCCGCTGTGGGCCGAAGCGACGTTTCGGTGTTGGCGGGGCCGGCCACAGAAGCGAAGAACGTGTTTACCCAGGCCGCCTATGCGCACCAGCAACCCGAGCGCAAGCACGGCGACGCTGTCAGTTTCCTGCTCAGCCAGATTCGCCTCCATCCCGGCCGCATTACCCTCATCGCCATCGGTCCGCTCGTCAATATTCAGGCGGCCATCGAGCGCGACACGGCCACGTTCCGCAAGCTCAAGCGCGTGGTCATCATGGGCGGCAGCGTCGATCGCGGCTACGACGGCGACAAGGCCGGAGATACCCACAGGCCACCCTCGCCGGAGTGGAACATCGTCTGCGATCCAGCCGGCGCACGAGCGCTCTTCAACTCCGGCGTCCCGGTCTTCGTCATGCCGCTCGATTCCACCCAGGTTCATCTCGAGCGTTCCGCGCTTGGCGCCATTCTCGCGTACGGCTCCCCGCTCACCGACCAACTGACGCTGCTCTATCACCAGTGGACCGGCGCAGCGGAATGGCGCTCGCCCACGCTCTTCGACCCGGTGGCCGTCACCTACGCCATCCGCCCTGACCTGTGCCCGGCAACGCCCATGCGGCTTGAAGTGGATGATGCCGGATATACCCGCCGCGCCCAGGGAGAGCCGAATGTTTCGGTATGTCTCAAATCCGACGAGAAAGCTTTTCTTGACCTGCTCCTGAACCGGATTACCGCGGGGCCAGCGCATTGACGAGCCGTGACATGGCCGCGCCAGCGCATGGTTGCATCGCATCTACGTAGACCGCCCAGCGAATCGAAGGGGCTTTTCGACTGCTCTTTGCGAGGCCGCCGGGGAAATGGAATCGTTTCTTCATCTCCTGTGCGCGCGGTCACTTGCAACGGCATTGACAGCAGCGGAAAGTAGGATAAAAATGGCGAGTCGAGTAAATTCGAACAGTTCAACGAGTCCAATGGAGGGAAAGTGAAAAAAGTAGCGAAAATCAATATTTTGCTGGCTTTGGCAATCATGGCAGCGGGAATGGTAGTGGCCGGCTGCAAGTCGGCGCCGGATTTGACTCAGGCTCAGGCACTGACCATGATCCAGGCCAAGTACGATGCAACCGCGCCGACCGGCGCCGGCGTCACCGTCAACAACGATGGAATGGTTGCAGGTGTGACAGCCAAGTACTGGACCCGGACAACGATTTACCCCAACAAATATTGGGCTGACTTTACCCTCACCGCGGACGGCAAGAAGGTTTTGAAGCTGGAAAGCGGCGGTGACGTGATCAAGTGGCGCCCCCAAAGCCCGACCGACAAGGACTTCTCCATCGCCGTCGAAACGGTGCAGGCCAATCACCTCAAGGCTCGTGACATCAAGGACGTGCAGGACGGCGTTGGCGGCATCAAGACGGTCACCTTTACCGAAGGCGTTGACCTGACCGGTGTGCCTGACGCGCTGGTGGCAATTGCCCACAATCCCGGCAACCAGCTGACTACGACGCGCACGGCGAACTTCATGGTCACCAACGGCGCCTGGGCGCTGCAATCGATCCAATAACGCGGAAAAGCAGATTGGAACTTCAACCGGGCGCGGCAATCGAAAGATCGCCGCGCCCGGTTTTTTCTTGGCCCTCAGCCCACTTCGACTCCGGAGCTTCGACAGGCCTCAAGCTGTTTACCGATGAATAGCTCCCAAATCGACCGATCAAGGCGCGACTGGATCGCAATGCCTGTTTCCACTCCGGAAGGGCCCGATCGCCTATACTCGTGCCGATGAAATTCGCAAGTATTCCCGCGTTGCTGCTTTGCCCGCTGGTTCTGGCCTTTGGCGCCCCGCTTGTGCGCGGTCAGCGAGCAATCGCCGTACCCCCTCTGCACACCGATGGCCGCCATATCGTTGATTCCACAGGACATGTTGTGCGTCTCACGTCTGTCAACTGGTACGGATTCGACGAGAAGGAATTCGTGGTGGGCGGGCTCGACCACGCTCCGCTGGAAGCCATCGTCACGCAGATCCGGCAGATAGGCGTGAATTCAGTACGGCTGCCCTGGGCCAATGAAACGCTGGAGCATG
>PLST01000318.1 GCA_003164255.1 Acidobacteriaceae bacterium
GTTCCCTCCGCTTGTGGCTCTGGACTAAAGTTCGTCAATCTAACTCAGCCTAACCCACGACTAGCGCATCGAGCCGGTCACACCATAATGTCTAACTCCTTCGGCGCCAGCGCGGGCGCTGCCCCACCACCGGGATCGAAGACTCTTGGAACACGGTCCGCGGCGGGGGCCGGGTTGCCTTATACTGGAGCGCAATTAAAACTCATCCACTCCAGCTCATGAAAAACTCTACTACTTCGAAGGCCAAATCTCCGGCTCCTATCAAGCCGCTCGCACCAACGCAGTTCACGCGCTCAGTGGTGGCCGCGCTTGCGCCACTTGCCGACCCGGCGTTGCAGCACGGGATGCGGGCTTACATGAAGGACCGGTTTGTCTTCCTCGGCATCAAGACGCCGGCCCGCCGAGCCGCCCTTGCCTCGCTCATCCTGAGCCAGAAAGGCGCAACGGCCGCAGACCTGCTGCGGACAGCGCGCGCCCTGTGGGCATTGGATGAACGCGAGTATCAATATGCGGCGGTCGATCTGCTGGGCCGGCATGTGAGACGGCTGACGCCGGCCGACATTCCTGCGCTGCTTGCCCTGGTCGAGAAGAAATCCTGGTGGGATACGGTGGATGCGCTGGCAAGCGTTGTGAACCGCATCCTGCGGGCTGCCGACTCGCAAATGCAATCGTTGATGGACGAGGCTCTGGCTTCAGAGAGTTTCTGGATCCGGCGGGTGGCGATTCTGCACCAGCTCGGATGGCGGGAGCGCACGGATAGCAAGCGGCTGTTTGGCTATGCGACCGCTTGCGCGCATGAGAAGGAATTTTTTATCCGCAAGGCCATCGGCTGGGCGCTGCGCGACTACGCACGCCATGCGTCCAAGCAGGTTCGTGCGTTTCTGCACGAGCACAAAGGCGTGCTGTCGCCGCTTACCGTGCGTGAGGCGGGGAAACACATTCAGTAAGAATCGCACGGAAAGGAGCCCGTCGCGAACGCAGGTCATCCAGCCGCAACCTGCCTTCTTGAGCTTCCGGAAGAGCTTTCGAACCTGCTCGTGGGCTTGCGCTTGTGACGCTTTTTTTCAGGGCGGCCAATTAACACGTCTGCCGAGATGCCAAGCTCTTTTCGCACTCGACGGATCATTGCCAGCGTCAGCGAACGCCTCCGCGTCATCACCTCCGAGACACGTGCGCGGCTTCCAATGAGCGGTTCGAGGTTTTTTCTCGTGAGCCCCTGCTGCTCCATCCGAAACTGAATTGCGGCAATCGGATCCGGTGCGTCGATAGCATGATGCTTCGCCTCATAGGCGTCAACCAAGGTCGCAAGGATATCCAGTTCCTCACCTTCCGCAGTGTCGGGCTTGGCTCCAATGAGTTTGGCAATGCGGGCAACAGCAGAATCGTGATCAGCCTCAGTTCGAATTGGATGGATTTGCATATCGCTCCTTCTCGTACGCTACCTTCGTAACGTCGATCTTGTCGTATTCTTTGTGTGTGCCCAACCAGATAATCAGCAGGATCTGATAGTGGAAGTTGATGGCCACGACCAAGCGGTAGTCATTGCCTTTGATGTTAAAGACCACCCTCTCACCAGAGACGATGCTGGCCGAGCGGAATTGCGCCTTCAGTTCTGCAGGGTCCTTCCAGGACGCCTTCCCGGCTTCGGCATACCAGGCCTCCAGATGGTTCTTTACGCTGGCTCTAAGCCGGCTATCCACACGGTTTTTCACGAATCCGTTGAGGGTCGATCGGGCAACGATTCTCACTTTTCATATGATACTACGCTCCCATTTTGGGAGCAAGGATCGTCGGTTCCGGCCATGTTACGGCCGAATCGGTGGCTACTCCCCCGCCACGGGCGCAGGCGCTGCTCCGCCCCCGGGATCGAAGACTTTCGGGATGCGGTCGGCGGCGGCCGGCAAGGCTGGAAATGCAGCGTGCGGCTCAGTCTGGTACCAGTAGGCTACGGAGTAGAAATCGTCCGAGCGGTGGTTGGCGTGGCCGTGTTCGATGGTCACCTTGATCGACTCCTCAAACGTGATCGGGCTCTCGGTGTGCCAGCGGTAGAGGCAGTACCGGCCTCCGATCCGCTCGGGATCGACGATGTAAGGCGCGCCCTGGTGTAGGTTGGCGAAAGGCTGACCGCCGAAGTCCCAGGCTCCGTTGAAGTAGTCCTCGGTTCCCGTGCCGTTGATGGTCGGCATCGCGTCTCCATCGATGAAGATCATGTCGTCACCCTCTCCGAACCAGCCGTCCTGGTTCTGCAGCACGGCCTGCGTGACGCCGACAAAATGTCCCTTGCCCTTGGCCTCGAGAAATACGTAGTTATCTTTGCCGTCGAGGTTCTCGCGTTCGTTGATGCCGGGACTGCCGTTGCTGGTCCATTCGTTGGTCCATCCCTTGCAGGGAGCGGCCTGGCGATACTGCGCATGAAAGCGGCCCAGGTCCGCGGGAAGTCCCGGCAGCGTGACGTAATCGACGGCGAAGTAAAGGGCGTTGGTGCGCACCGCGCCTTCATTGGTGACCGTAATTTTGGCGGCTGTGGAGAAGGGCATCTGGAAATAGGCGTTCAACGCCTTGATGGACGCCACCGCTGTGAGTGACGACTGGTAGGTAAAGTATTCGCCCAGGCCAAGGCCGAAAAAGTCGCCGATGGGCACCTCAACCGAAGGTGTGCTCTCGCCGTCCCACCAGGCGCGAACAACAAGGTTCTTGAGGTGCATGGGGTCTTGCGACGCGATTGTGAACCAGATGTGCGTGACGACGCCTGCGCCAGCGACATCGAGAATGGTGGCGGTTGCGCCTGGCTCGACAGGAACGGAATCGCGATTACCGCCGGTGCGGTCCCAGCTTGAGCTGCGGCGGGTCTTGTAATTGCGCAGGCGGGCCTGTGCGAACAGCGCGTCGGGCGCCGAGGGGTCATGGGTGTCGCTGGCCTGAGCGCTCACGGCGTTCAATCCAAGCAGGGCCGCTGCGCCCGTGACTGATACCATGACCCCGAGCACTTTGCGACGCGGAAGATTGCCTTGGTTCGTATCGTCAGATTGCATTCCAGAGTTCCTCCATGGCCGTTTGGCCGTGCGAGCGTATTGTAATGCGGCGTGCTGATGCATGGCATTGTGAACGGAAGGCCGCGCAAGCTCGCTGGGGAGTTGGACCCTTCCCACCCATTCTGTGATGACATTGCAAGAAGCAGGTCCTTCGACTCCGCTCAGGAGGATGGGGCACCCGACTGGCAGCCGGTGGGGGTTCGCTGATCCGGCCCTCTCCTGTTATGGTCAGTGAGGAATCTCAAGATGAATCCACAATAGGTCGCGCGTCATGGTCAAGCGTTGGCGAATCCGGATATTACTGTTCCTGGCCGTTCTGGGCCCCGGATTTATTACTGCCAATGTCGATAACGACTCCGGCGGGATTCTCACCTACTCCCAGGCAGGCGCGCAGTACGGCTACACGCTGCTGTGGACCATGCTTCCCATCACCATTGCGCTGATCGTCGTGCAGGAGATGTGCGCGCGCATGGGCGTGGTGACGGGCAAGGGCCTGAGCGACCTGATTCGAGAAGAATTTGGATTGCGGCTCACCTTCATCCTGATGGTGCTGCTGGTGGTGGTGAACTACACCAACGTGGTAACGGAGTTCATCGGCATTGCGGGCTCGCTGCACCTGTTCCACGTAACTAAATACATTTCGGTGCCCTTTTGTGCTGCACTGGTCTGGTACATGGTGGTAAAGGGCAGCTACAAGAGCACCGAGAAGATTTTTCTTGTAGCCTCGGTGGTCTACATCGCCTACATTTTTGCCGGCGTGCTTTCGCAGCCCAGCTGGCACGACGCGCTGAAGGCCACGGTAACGCTGCCGGCCAGGTCGGTGTGGGGCGACAAGGCCTACATGTACATGGCCATCGGCGTGGTAGGCACCACCATTGCGCCATGGATGCAGTTCTACCTGCAGTCGTCCATCGTGGAAAAAGGGATCCGCGTGAAAGACTACGCTGCCTCGCGGCTTGACGTGATTGTGGGCAGCTTCTTTACCGACCTGGTGGCGTGGTTCATCGTGGTGGCTTGCGCGGCCACGCTTTATGTGCACGGCATGGGAGCCATCCAGGTGGCATCGGACGCGGCCGAGGCCATGCGCCCGCTGGCCGGTGACTATGCCTTCATCCTGTTCGCCTTCGGACTGTTCAATGCTTCGCTGTTCGCCGCGTCGATTCTGCCCATTTCCACCGCATACACGGTGTGCGAGGGCATGGGGTTTGAATCGGGCGTGGACAAGAGTTTTAAAGAAGCGCCCTTCTTTTACTGGCTTTACACATTGCTGATTGTGGGTGGGGCTGCCGCTGTGCTGGTGCTGCCGGATGCGATGCTGATCAAATTCGCGATTCTCTCGCAGGTGCTGAACGGCGTTCTCCTGCCGGTGGTCATTATCCTCATGTTGCTGCTCATCAATCGCAAAGACCTGATGGGCGAGCACAAGAACTCAACGCTCTGGAATGGGATTGCGTGGGGCACCAGCCTGATCGTGATCGGGATGACGATGGTGATGCTGTGGGGTTTGATGCCGGGGCATTAAAATTGTTCACTGCGCTGTGGCACTAATTCTGCAATCCTTCGCCTAAGCCTGGAAGCTCCAATGGAACCGCACCCTCCAAACACGACCGCATCAATCGACCCCACCCAGCACACGGGCAAGTCGCGCAAGAAGCTCTATATTGTGCTGTCGATTTGCGCGATCCTGGCTGTCCTGGGCTGGTTAGTGGTCGAGGTTCTGGGGTTCAAGAGCGAAGCTGAACAAGCAATGACTGCACTCAACATTTACACAGACACGCTGATCCAGCACGATTATGAGAGTGCCTACCAAATCACTTCTCCTGTCTTCCGGGCGTCAATCAGCTACCAAGCTTTTGTGACGAAGCAGACCAAGCTGACTGAGAGATTTGGCAGTTTGAAAAGCGCGAAGCAAACGGACTGGGACCTCGATTCGATCAGCGACGCCAAAACAGCAATCGTCAAAGCGAATCTTCAATTCGACCATGGCAGCTTTATCTACCAATTCGTTCTGCACAAGGAAGTCGGTATCTGGAGAGTGTTTTCCTACAAAGAACCCGACGGGACTACCTTAGGAAAGCAGTGATCCAAGCGCGAGCGACCTATGGGATGCTCGAGCTCCGGGCCAGTGTAGGAACACGATGGCCTTCAGGCAACCGCCAGCCGCTTAAGTTGAATTCTCCCCGCCGGAATCTGCGCAAGATCGTATTGAGCCTGCTGCGTAATCCAGCTTTCTGCGCTGCCTCCGAAAACCTGGGAAAGGCGAATGGCCATCTCCGGCGAAATTCCGCGTTTGCCGTTGACCAGTTCGGAGAGCGTGGTGCGCGTAACGCCCAGGGCTTTCGCCGCCCGCGTGATTGTCAGGCCGAGCGGTTCAATGCACTCGCTAAGAACAACGCCGCCGGGATGCGGTGGATTCTTCATCGGCATACAAACGCCTCGCTACAGCAACTTCCCCGCGGCCAGATCGCGTATCAGCCCCCGGTCGGCGGCCAGAAATTCGTAGCCCGTGAGATCTTCAAACTTGACCCAGCGCACTTGCTGATAGATCTGGTTGTCGATTTCGCCGGTGAACTCATGCACCGCAAAGAACTGCAGGTCCACGGCGCCGCCATGGCGGTAGTTGTGGCGGATGTGCGTGACCGGCGCTCCGATGGCGGCCGTAATGCCCAACTCCTCAGACAATTCGCGGGCCAGGGCCTGCTCCGGGCTCTCGCCTGCCTCAATCTTCCCGCCGGGAAACTCCCACAGGGAAGCCATGGGCTGATCTGGCCGTCGCTGGCCGATGAGAACCTCGCCCCCGCGGACGATCAGAGCCGCAGCCACAAAGCGCAGGGCTGGTCCGTTGGGACGGGGGCTTGAATTTTGCTGAACTTCTGCCACACGAATAGTGTAAATGCCAGAAAAGAGGCGGCGTACCGGATTCGGTCCCAGAGTTTGACGTGGTCAAATCGCGGCGGCTGTCGAAGTAAAGCCGCCCGGATTTTACTCCCCTTGAACCACCGACGGGTTTGCTTCAGCGGCCGCGGGACGGAAGTAGCCCCAGCCGTTTTTCGCGGCAGCCTCAAGCAGTGCGGGGGACGGGTTCACGGGGAAGGGATTGCGCGCCATCTCAAGCATCGCCAGATCGTGAATGGAGTTGCCGAAGACTGCGTCAGGAGTGGTTATTCCCACTCGCTTGAGCGAGACAGCTTTTCCCGCGCCCGTGGGCACATCGAGAGTCTCACTGCCGATGAGGCCATCGGTCACTCGGACATCGGCGGCGAGAACGCGCTCCTCGGGAATGCCGAAATCGCGGACACCTTCTGCAACCACCCAGCGATTGGTGGAACTGACGGCCCACAACTCCACGCCGCGCTCGCGCAAGGCCGACACGAGATCGAGCATCTCGACAAAGTCGCGATCGTGGACAAACTCCTTTACATATTGCGCCGCGGCGGCGCGCAACTCCTTGTCGCGGAGTCCCGCATAAATCTGCACCATCTCTCCGCAAATCTCTGTCTCGCTCACGTGTCCGGCGCGATAAGCGCGGTGGCGCGTGTCAATCCAATCGCTCGTGGAGCGCGAGACCAAACCCTGTTCGAGCGACCACTCCATGAATCCGTAGCCTGAATCGCCGCCCCAGAGGGTTCCATCGCAATCAAAGATCGCGACCTTTGGATTCGAATCCAGAACCAGCCCTTTGAACTCGCGGGCGGTCCACTTGTGTATTTCAGTTTGCGCTGCCGTCAAACGATCCTCAATCCTGCTCAATAAAAGTTCTTCCAACTCTATTTTCGTTCAAAAGGCCAGGGTTTTGCACGTCAACGTTTGAAGAAGACTAAAACTCGTCATAGGCAATGCGCTCGGCGGGAACGCCCAGTGAAGCCAGCATGCGGTTGCATGCTTTGATCATCAGGGGCGGACCGCAAAGATAGTATTCGATGGCTGCGGGATCGGGATGGTTGCGCAGATAACTCTCCAGAACGACTTCGTGGATGAGGCCGGTGTGCCCGGTCCAGTTGTCGGATGCGAGCGGAGACGAGAGAGCGAGATGGAATGTGAAATTGCTGTGAACGTCGGCGAGGCCGCTGAAATAATCCTCGTAAAAGATTTCCTGCCGCGAACGCGCGCCATACCAGTAGCTGATTTTTCGTTGCGTGTGCCTGGTCTCAAGCAGATGAGCGAGGTGAGCGCGCAGGGGAGCCATGCCGGCGCCGCCGCCGATATACACCATCTCGTGCTGTGTGGGCTTGATATGGAAGTCGCCGAAGGGACCAATGGCGGAGACCTGGTCACCGGGTTTGAGCGAGAACACATAGCTTGAGCCGACGCCCGGCGCGCACTCCTGCCCGGGCGGCGGAGTGGCGATGCGCACGTTGAAGCGCAGCGCGCGTTCGGTTTGGGGATTGCTGGCCAGCGAGTAGTTGTTGCGCCGGCCCGGCTGGGGATTGCGCGCCACCAGGTCGAAGACGTGCTGGTTGCGCCATACCGTGGCGAAAGGCTCGGGAATATCAAATTCGCTGAAGCGGATGGCGTCGTAGGCAGGGATATCGAGCTGCAGATAATCGCCCGGCGCAAATCTGATTGGCCCGCTGCCGTTCTCCGGCTCGAGAACCAGTTCCTTGATGAATGTGGCGACGCTGCGGTTGCTGACCACGCGCAACCGGCAGGCCGTTTGCTGCCGCGCGCCCACGCCGCCCGCCTTGACGACGTTGATGCGGATGCGCCCGTCGACTTCCTCAACGGGATAAGTGGCGAGGCCGCGACAGACGGGCACACGCGCCGGCGAACCGTCCACTAGATTGAACCGGCCATTGTGCTTGGCGCATTCAATCAGCTTGCCTTTCACCAGGCCGTCGGAAAGATGCGTGTTGCCGTGCGTGCAGAGGCCATCGGTTGCGTAGAGCATGCCCTGCTCGTCACGATAGACAGCGAACGTCCGGTGGCCATGGTCGAAGCGAACCACATCGGCACGCCCTAAAGCCTGCGTGGGGCAAACCTGCATCCAGCCTGCGGCATCGGGCTCGCCCGCCGAGACGAATGCGGCCTCGCGCAGGCGAGTGCGCGGCGGTGGAAGTTGGCGCTTGACGTGATACGCGGGATCCTTGATCTGCCTGGCAAGCGCGGGAATGATCTCGCGCCACGCATTCGCAATGCTGGTGTACGGCGGCGGGCAGTCGTCTTTTACCGCCTCATGCAGCCTGGGCAGCGCATGGTAGGGCACCAGCGGGTACATGTGGTGCTCCACGTGGTAGTTCATGTTCCAGTAGAAGTACCGGTTGACGAAGTTCATGGTTACGGTACGGCAGTTGAGGCGATGATCGAGCACGTTCTCAGCCAGGCCCGCATGTTGCGTCATGCCATAGACCGGCATAAGCCACGATCCAAAGAGAGTGGAAAGGCCCACAAACATGAGGGGCAGGATGCTGCGCTCGTAGAGAGACAGCCCAAGGACAGAGGCGTAAATGACGAGATAGATGCGCGCCCGAAGATAAATGCCGGGAAACTCCGACTCCGGGATGAAGGTTCTTTCATCGGCGGACATGCGCCCGACGCAATGCATGAACACCGCTTTGAAATATGCTGGGTAGGCGCGCAGGCCGAGGAAGGTGAGAATGATTTTGGTCCAGCTGGGCGGACGGGGCACGGCGATTTCAGGATCGCGACCGACGATGATGGTGTCACTGTGATGACGGCTGTGGCTCCAGCGCCAGATTGAGGACTCCCGCATGACCATGAACGAAGCGACTTCGTATAGCGCATTGTTCATCCAGTCGGTTTTGAACGCTGTGCCGTGGCCGCTCTCGTGCCAGCGCGAGTCGGACGTGCTGGCGTAGATGGCGCTGTAAACAAGGTAGGGCAGGATGGCCCACCACGTACCCCATAGACGCCAGGTTGCATAACCGGAGGCGAACAACAATGCAAACCAGAGGATGGTGTCGCGGATGGCGGGCCCGTTGCGGCGCTCGAGCAGCCCTCGCATGATCTCGCGCGGAACCTGGCACTGGTACCAGTCCGCCTCGGCCAGCCCCTGCTCTACGGCCAGCGCGCTGTTTGCGCCGGTCAGGCTGTAGTCAGGATGGATCAGCGGCTTTTCGAGAACATGTGCCGAATTGCCCATCGAGATATCTCCTGCCTCTGAATGCTGAAAGCCCGCAATTTGGATTGTGCCCCAGTATAAAGCCCACAACGGTGCACGCGGAACAGGCTCGGGGATCCGCCTATTCGACAACGAGGGCCTGCTTTGCTAGCTTTGCCTGCATAGCGCCGCAAGACTCCAATCGCACCGGGAACGCGGATCATCGCGCCCTAGTCGATTGCGGCCGGGCCGGCCGAGTTTAGAGGAGCGTTCGCTCATGACCGGGAGATTCAACCGAAGTTACGTCATCTTCCTAGCCTGCACGGCCGCGCTGGGCGGCCTGCTTTTCGGGTTCGATATCGCCATCATTACTGGCGCGGGACCCTTTCTTACGCGGCGCTTCGGGCTCAGCGATCTCAGCCTTGGATGGGCCTTCAGTTCCCTGCTCTTCGGTTGCGTGCTGGGATCGTATATCGCCGGCCGGCTCACGGACCGCTATGGCCGCAAGCGCATGCTGGTTTGGGTGGCGCTCCTGTTTGTGGTCACGTCCATCGCCACCGCACTTGCCCCAAGCTTCACAGTTTTTGTTCTCGCCCGTTTTATCGGAGGCTTGGCCGTGGGCGGCGTTTCGCTGCTTTCGCCCATGTATGTTTCTGAAGTTTCTCCTCCATCGATTCGCGGACGCATGGGCACGGCATATCAAATGTCCATCGTCACCGGCCTGCTCACGTCCTATTCCATCAACTACCTTTTGCGCAACAGCGGACCGCACAACTGGAGGTGGATGTTCCTGACCGGCGTGATCCCGTCAGCGATTTTCCTGGTGCTGATTGCGCTTGCCCCAGAAACGCCGCGTTTCCTGGTGAGGATCGGCAAAATGGACGAGGCGTTCCGGCTTTTGGCCCGAATCGAATCGGCCGAGACCGCGGGCACAGAACTCACCGCCATCCAGCAGTCATTGCACGGCGAACAGCAGTCCTGGAGCGACCTGCTGCGGCCGGGAGTGCGCAGGGCTCTCATTGTGAGCGCATGCCTGGCCGTTCTGATTCATGTATCGGGGATCAACACCATCATTGACTATGCGCCGGCCATCTTCCTCTCGGCCGGATGGAAGGTCGACGGCGCGCTCTTCTCCACGTTTCTGGTTGGAGTTACCGAATTTGTGTTCACGATTGTCGCATTCTGGACGATCGACCGGTATGGACGAAAGCCGCTCTACATTGTGGGCTCGCTGGGCATGATGCTCTGTCTCACGGGGCTGCTCGTTTCCGTGGTGACCGGGCATTTTTACGGTCTCACTGTGCTGGCGCTCATCTTGGGCTACCTGGCCTTCTTCTGCTCGTGCGTGGGGCCGGTTTTCTGGACGCTGGTGCCGGAGATTTTTCCCAACGATGTGCGGGGCAGGGCAATGTCAATTCCGGTGCTGCTGCAGTGGGTGGCCAATGCGGTTGTGGTGCTCGTGTTTCCTTATGCGTTTCACGTCATCGGCAAGGCCGTCACGCTGGGCTTCCTTGGAGCGATGTGCCTTACCCAGGCAATCTTCACGTGGTATTGCGTGCCGGAGACGAGGAACAAGCCTCTCGAGGAGATTGAAAGCTACTGGAACGCACAGTAGCTGGCGGGTCCAGGAACCCGGCGCGGAGGCAACGCGCGATGGCCAGGAGAATGCAACCGCTCTTAAAGCGAAAATGGAAGCGGAAATGGCATTGTTGTTATTGCTGATATTGATTCCTTGATGAACGAGGTTCGGCGCGCGTTACCGCACAAGTAACGCGGTCGCAACGAGCCGATAATCAGAGCTGTGGAAAGCACGCGTAATCAAGGGCTCTTAAAGGAATATCAGGTATATCTTCGCGTGGAAAAAGGGCTTAGGCCACTTACCTGCGAGGCATATTTAGGCGATCTGAGAACCTTTGCCGAATTCATCGAAGGCCGGAACGGCATCTTGCTGACGGCCGTGCAGGGCGATGTGGCTGGGTTTCTTGAACACTTGCGCAAGCACGGCATCGATGGGCGCTCGTCGGCGCGCAAGCTGAGTTGCCTGCGCGGCTTTTACAAGTGGCTTCTGCTTGACCGCCGCATCCATCACGATCCAACCGTCAATATTGAGTCGCCCCGCGCTTGGAAGGTGCTGCCCAAGTCGCTGGCCGAGCCTGAGGTTGCGGAGATGCTGGAGCGGGCAGGCATGGCCGCCTCGCATCCGCAGGCCCAGGCCACCGCGCTGCGCGACCGCGCCATTCTCGAACTGCTCTACGCGGGTGGACTGCGCGTTTCAGAGGTGACAGCGCTCTCCACCGGCGACCTGGCTCTGGATGCAGGGCGCGTGCACGTGCGCGGCAAGGGCGACAAGGAGCGCATTGTGCCGCTGGGGCGTATTGCCCTAGAGGCCCTGGAAGAATATCTGCAAAAGGGCAGGCCGCACCTTGCGCGCATCAGCTCAAGAAGCAAGGCCAGCGCCGCGCGCAAAGATAAATCGCAACCGGACCCGGCGCGGCTGTTTCTTTCCCTGCGCGGCATGCCGCTGACGCGGCAGTGGGTGTGGCAGGTGGTGAAAATGTCGAACAACTCTGCCAGCCCGCACAGGCTGCGCCATAGTTGCGCCACCCACATGGTGGAGCATGGAGCCGATCTGCGCAGCGTGCAGTTGATTCTGGGTCACGCCGATATTTCAACCACGCAGGTGTACACGCATCTGGCTCTGGGCCGCCTCAAGGCAGTTCACCGTGAGCATCATCCGCGAGGGGCATCAAGACTTGAAGCCGTGGATTCGTCGGGGCGGATCGCAGCGGAACCGGATGAGGAGCACGAGGGTCAGCCCACCGTTGTCCATACCGATGCGGGCGAGGAGCCGGCATGAGCGCATCGCACGCGCCCGCGATCGAATCGCCGCTCAGTCAATTGGTCGAAGGCTTTATCAAGGTCCTGACCAATGAGCGGGGCGCTTCATCGCATACGCTGCGCGCCTATGAGCGCGAGTTGCATGGCTTTGCATCGTGGGCCGCGAAAAGAGGCGAGGCGGGACTGACGGTGCAGAGCATCGAGCACACCGACATCCGCGCCTACCTGGGCACACTTTATGAGCGCGGGCTTTCCAAGGCCTCGGCGGCGCGGGCTCTGGCAGCCATTCGCAGCTGGTTCAAGTGGCTTGCGCGCACCGGATACATCGATCAGAATGCTGCGTCTCTTGTGTCGACGCCCCGCCTGCCAAAACATCTGCCGCGCGTTCCCTCCATTGAACAAATGAACCAGGTGGTGGACTCAGTGGACGAAGAGGCGGCGAGCTGGCCTGCGCGCGACCGGGCGATTATGGAACTGCTGTATGGCTGCGGCATCCGCAACGCCGAGCTGACGGGCCTGAACCTGGATGACATTCATTGGGCCAATGAAGCAATCCTGGTCCGCGGCAAGGGACAAAAACAGCGTTACGTTCCTTTGGGAGACGCGGCGGCAGAGGCGCTGCGTGTATATATGACTGAGCGCTCGGCACGGTTGGCCGCAACCGGACAAACATGGGGCGCGCCAACGCCGGCACTATTCCTGAACCTGCGCCTGCGCGGGCTGGGCAAGACGGGCAACGGCCAGGCGCGGCTCACCACGCGCAGCGTGGGCCGCATCGTCAAGCGCATCGCCATCCGGCGCGGACTCTCCTCCGATGTGCATCCGCACACGCTTCGTCACGCATTCGGCACACATTTATTGGAAGAGGGCGCAGACCTGCGCGCCATCCAGGAACTACTGGGCCACGAACGGCTCTCAACCACGCAGCGCTACACGCAATTGACCACCGGGCAGTTGACGCAGGTCTACGACAAGACGCATCCGCGCGCGCGCTAGCCGACCTCGAGCACCGGAATTCCCTGCTCCCACAACTCCTTGTTCAGCGGGATGCTTGTGTTCTTGCCGTTGGTGTGGAACGTGAGCGGCTTTCCGGTTGCCAGCAACTTTACCTCGCGCACCGGCCGGTCAAGGGGACCGACGATGAGTTCCGTTGCAGCCGAGTCCATGGCGAAGACGTAGAATTTTCCAGCGCGCGATGTAGTGCGGTATGCGGNNGGGCCCACGTCCAGCAGGAAGTTGCCGCCCCGGCTGATGACTTCAATAAGCACGCGTATCAATATATCGGTTGATTTGAAGTTGTGGTCTTTTGGCCGGTAGGCCCAGGTATTGTTGATGGTCATGCAGGTTTCCCAGGGCTGGAAGTCCTCGGCACGGGGAACCGCGACGGCCATCTTGTCGGCTTGGCTGTGATCGGGGCTGTCCATGCGGACACCTTTCACGGGGATCGCCTTGGGGATGAACTGCTCAGGGGTGATAAAGTCGGCGGGCACACCGAGGCGGTTATTGACCACGGTGTCCGGCTGCAGGTGGCGCACCTGGTCGAGAAAACGCTGCCCATCGTACTCAGCCTGTACTCTCATGTCGACGGAATCGAACCACAACTCGGCAACCGAACCGTAGCGGGTGAGCAGTTCATCCAGTTGCAGGCCCATGTAATCCAGGTACAAGGGCCACTCGGGACGCTCGGGCTCGCCGCGAAAGTTCTTGGTCGCGGGTTTGGACATATCGCGGAAACCGGGGTGGTTCATATCCGGAGGCGAATAGTAGAAGCCCAGCGGCATGTTGTCTGCGTGGCAGGCGTCGGCCAGCATCTTCACGATGTCTTTCCCGTAGGGTGTGCGTGTGATTTTGTAGCTGGTGTAGAGGGAATCGAACATGCAGAAGCCGTCATGGTGTTTGGTGGTAAAGACCATGTAGCGCTGGCCTGCCGACTTTGCGAGTGCGATCCATGCATGCGGATCGAAGAGCGTCGGGTTGAAGCGCTCAGGCAGGGCGCGGTACTCAGCTTCAGTAATTTCGCTGTTGGGTATGAGGATGGGCCAGGATGCTTCGACACCGGCAACCGAGTAAGGACCCCAGTGAATGAACATGCCGAACTTGGCTTCGCGAAACCAGTTCAGCCTGTCAGCGCTACCTGTCAGAGCACGTAAAGTAAGGCCCCGACTCGCGACTGCGGCGGATGCCGCAGCCTTGATGAAGTTTCTTCGATTCCAGCGCATCATCTTTCTCCTTCACGCAGCGGAAGAAGAATTATAGCGCCGCAATCAAGGTGCCGAGGGCGCGGCCCGTCAGAGCGGCCTGGGACCGTTGGCGTTGATCGCAGATTCGAGTTCGCGGCGGAAGCTCGCGGTGACCTTGGATTTGAACTTCTTGTCGAAGAGGCCCTTGCGGGTCAGGTACTGTTCCATCCTGAGGAGGGGATCGTGAGTTGCGCGACTCTTTGCTAGTTCTTGGCCGGGCAGCACCCAGGGTTTGCAGTCGATGAGAGTCGGACCACTGCCGCGGCGCGCGTGGGCCATGGCCTCAGTAGCGACGCGATAGACCGCAACAGCATCGTCGCCATCGACGATGACTCCTGGGAAATCGCACTCCTGCGCTTTGCGGCAGACCTCCTCTGATTCTGAGTCGCTGTTGCAGACGAGAAGAATGGGGAGGTCGCGCTTTCCGGCCTGGCGCATGGCATGGTGCAGAGGCTCGGGCGATGCGGTGGAGTTGCCACAGAAGGCTACAACGATCCGCTTGTTCCTGGCCTTCTTGTTTGCGGTTGCCACTTCAATCGCTCGTTCGAGTTGGGCGGCGAGCCTCAGAGAGGGCGGTATGAGATTGAGCCGCGCATACGGCGGCCGCGGCTTGACGCCCCCGGGCGCGACCATGGAAAAGATGTTGCCGAGCCGGAGGCCTTTGACGAAGGCGGGGACCAGGCCGTGGGGAGAAGGGGCGAGGGTGTCGCCGGAAAGAAGGTCGACAGTGGCGCCGGCGATTGCGGCCTCGGGCCGGACGGCGGAATGCGATGCGGCCGGTCCACTTGAAAGAGTGCGGATGCGCGCCTGGAGCATGCGGCACTTCAGCATGGTGCTGTAGAGCTCAAGGAGCTTGTCATTGGAGATGAGCGAGAAGCCGTTCTGCGGGGGCGCCGCATCGAGCTGGGAAGCAACTTTCGAGCTTGCGGTCGTCATTGAGTCGAGGGGCCTCAGTAGTTGCTGCGATTGTAAATTGAAGCGTCAGCGCTGGCCTGGATTCGCGCGCGAAACAATTCCGATCGGAGCGGCCTAGGTGGAGTAGTCGGCGTTGATATGGATGTACTCATGGGTCAGGTCAGTGGTCCAGAACACACAGCGGCCGTCGCCCTGATGGAGCTGGATGTTGATGGTGAAATCGTGCTGGCTGATGTAGGCGTGGGCTGACACCTCGTCGAACTCCGGGGCGCGCCCGCCGTTGCGGCAGATGGGCAGCTCGCCGAACCAGATGTCGAAGCGATCGGGATCGATCTGCGCGCCCGAGTAACCAATGGCGGCAGCCAAACGACCCCAGTTGGGATCATTGCCGGCCCAGGCAGTCTTGACCAGCGGAGAGTGGGCAATGGCTTTTGCCACGCGCAGCGCATCGGCGTTGCTGGCCGCGCCTTCAATGCGCAACTCAACCACGTGGGAGAGCCCTTCGCCGTCAGAGACGATCTGGCGCGCCAGAGACGTGCACACCTCAGTGAGCGCAGTGGCAAAGGCGGCATTGCCAGCGCCGATTTTTCCGCCGCCTGCACCCGAGGCAAGCAGCAGCACGGTGTCGTTGGTTGACGTGTCGCCATCCACCGAGATGCGGTTGAAGCTGACTTCGATGGCGGATCGCAGATATGTGTCGAGCACCGCGGGCTCGACCGCCGCATCTGTGAGAATGTAAACCAGCATGGTGGCGTGCGGCACAAGTTGCGGGTGAATCATGCCGGACCCTTTGGCCACGGCTGCAATACGGATCTCACACGGAGCGCCATCGGAGCCGGAGACTTCAAGTCGCGCAAAAGCGGTCTTCTCCACTGTGTCGGTGGTCAGGATGGCGTGAGCGACCTCAAGAAAATGATCTTGCTCTGCGCCCAGCGAACCGGCCAGCGCTGGCATCACGTCAATGAGCTTTTGCGCCGGCAGCGGCACGCCAATCACGCCTGTCGAAGATGGAAAAACCTCCTCCGGCTTGCAGCCGAAGACGCGAGCCGCCGCATCGCAGGTGGCGCGCGCGGCGTCGAGACCTGCCTGGCCGGCGGCGCAGTTTGCGTTGCCCGCGTTGATGGCCACCACGCGCACCTTGCCCCCGGTGGCACTCAGGTGCTGCTTGTCCACGATGAGTGGCGCAGCAGACACTTTGTTGGCAGTAAAGGCCGCGGCAGCGTTGGCTGGCGCGTCGGCAACGATGAGAGAAAAATCGGGGCGGCCGCTCGCCTTGACGCCGGCTTTGATGGCGCCGAAGCGAAATCCGCGGGGAATAATGAGTCGGGAAAGGTCAGTCATCGGGGTGAA
>PLST01000499.1 GCA_003164255.1 Acidobacteriaceae bacterium
GGGATCGAACCGATGACCTCTTCCATGCCATGGAACTGTCAAAAAACTAAGTTATTGACGGTAAAGTGGTTAGAAGACGGCATAACCGGCAAAACCGGCCAAATCGCCCCCCTTTGACACCAATTTGACACCAAATTTGAGGGCCGTGGGCTGCGTCGTGGCGGGGCAGTTCACAAGCGTTTTTTGCGGGGTGCGTCCACCCTGTGTTGTTCCGCGAGCCAGCGCAAGGGACTACTAGAATGAGCTTTGGAGTGAAATGCCGAGACAAAAATTAGACCGACCGGACGCAGAATATGCCGACGTTCGCAGTGGCATCGTTGACCTGCTGAGAACTGCCCGTGCCCTTTCAGCGCGGAGCATCAACGCCGTCATGACCGCGACCTATTGGGAGATCGGACGGCGCATTGTCGAATCGGAGATGCGGGGAGAAATGCGCGCCGACTACGGCGAGCGTCTGGTGGAGCGTCTGGCGGTGGATTTGACCAAACAGTTTGGACGTGGATTCGGGAAGATCAGCCTTTGGAGAATGCGGGCTTTCTTCCAGGCATGGCCCGAGAAAAAGATTCTTTCAACACCGTTGAAAGAATCTGGAGCGTCCGGCTCCGTCAATGAGATCGGCTCCTCTCTCCTCGCAAGCGTCCCTACCCTCTCGGCTATGTTCCCATTGCCCTGGTCTGCCTACCTACGGCTGCTCGCCGTCAAGAGGCCAGAAGCAAGAAAGTTCTACGAGGCGGAAGCGATACGGGCCGGTTGGTCCGTCCGCCAGCTAGACCGCCAAATCGGAAGCCAATTCTATGAGCGAATCGCGCTCTCGCGGAACAAGGCAGCAATGCTTGAAAAGGCAGAGACGCCAGAGCCAAGCGACTCGATCACACCTGAAGAGGCGATCAAAGATCCATTCGTCCTCGAATTTCTCAACCTCAAGGATGAATACTCCGAATCAGAACTCGAAGAAGCTCTCATCCAACATCTCGCAGACTTTCTGCTGGAGCTCGGTGATGACTTCGCCTTTCTCGGCCGTCAGCGCCGCCTACGTCTAGATGACACCTGGTTCAGGATTGATCTCATTTTCTTCCATAGACGCTTGCGGTGTTTGCTCATCATTGATCTGAAAGTCGGCAAGTTCGGCTACGCTGACGCCGGCCAGATGCACCTATACCTCAACTATGCTCGGGAGCACTGGATGAAGCCGGAAGAAAATCCTCCAGTGGGTCTTATTCTCTGTACGGAAAAGGGTGTGGCAGAAGCTCATTATGCGCTCGACAATCTTCCCAACAAAGTTCTTGCTGCGGAGTATCGGACCGTTTTGCCGGATGAAAAGCTGATCGCAGAAGAATTGGAACGATCACACGCGCAGCTTCAGGAGCGACGAGTGAAACTACGCCTGGACGAATGAGGATGCGTCTGCATTGAATACGTCACTCGTTCAGGCTGTGGATTGCCGGAGAGTTAGCTTTTGTAGAGTTCCTTTGCGGTCCATCTGGACTGTATAGACGACCCCATTCTGCAAGCTGATCCAACAGCGCTGATAGCGGTTCGCGGATCGTGTCTGCAATTTCATACTCAACGCGCAACACGGAACTGCTCAGGTCTCGTCGTAAGACGATATGCGCAGCTTCTAGGGAACGTAGACTCGCCGTGAGGGCTTTCTTGGATGCAGACGGAATCTCACGTTTGAGTTCGCTGAGGCGCACTGGACGTGTGCGCATTGCGCAGAGGATTTGAACCGTCCACTTTCCTTGCAACAGCTCGACGACCCGCGAAACCTGTCCTGTGTAAGAGGTACCCATAGCGTTCTTCACTCAACTCGCTTTGATGACAAGCTCTAACCGAGAGCTTTGGAACAGCCAATGGTTGTCTCAGCCAAGCTGGAGCAACATCGCCTCCGACTAGCGCAAGATTTTACGCACCATTAGAACGGGAACCGATTGGCCGCCTATGGCGATTTATCACTCGTTGAAATCCTGAGTCATCCAGCTATTGAGTTAGCGGACAACGCAGACTGGATAATCAATCTGGTTCCACCGATTGCCAGTGAGCATAGCGCGAACGCCTTCGCTACGAAGCCGTTCCTGCGGGTATCCAAGGAGGATGGCGCTCGCCTTGTCCAGGCGCGCAATCTGCTCAGCGTCGAGTCGGATCAAAGAAGCTCCGAGGTTCGCGTCCAGTTGCGAGCGACTGTTCGCTCCGAGGATGGGAATGACTCCTTTGGCGCACACCCATGCGATCGCGACCTTTGCGGGGTCGCTCTGAAGCTCAGTTGCAACAGCAATCACGACATCAAGAAGGGCTTCGTGGTCGCCCCCCGCCTGGGGCACACCTGCTTTAAACTCGGTCGCGCGACCTTTCTCTCCCTTGCGGTACTTTCCAGTGAGGATTCCGGCCGCAAGAGGCGAGTAGCCGAGCACCCCTAATCCCATCGCCTCTGCCANNTGGACTGCAGCAATCGGCAACCAGCTTCTCAAGTCGGCCATCGTTACAGCGGTGGCAACTCTCCATGCCGGGAAGTTGCACAAGCCTCCATAGACGATCTTGCCCGCGCGTGCCAAATCGTCGAAACCTCGCACAATTTCTTCTATGGGTGTCACGCCATCATCCAGATGCGCGAGATAGATGTCGATATGGTCGGTCTTCAGCCGCTTCAAACTTTCTTCGACAGCTTGCACCATGACTTTCCGGCTGTTTCCCAAAACACCGAGCGATGGGCTAGCCTGCGCACTCCGGGTGTATTTGGAGATGAGGACGAAGTCGTTGCGTTTGTTCCCAACGAACGTTCCGATGAGCCGTTCGGACTCTCCTCCCTGGTACGCGTCAGACAAATCGATCAGGTTGCCACCCGCTTCTGCATAGCCCTCGAGGATCTTCAATGCTTCC
>PLST01000370.1 GCA_003164255.1 Acidobacteriaceae bacterium
CAGGGCTACTTTGTGTACGACTCAAAGAAGTCAGGCTCGATGACCACCTCGCACCTGCGCTTCGGGCCCAACCCGATCCGCTCAAGTTACCTGATTACGCAGGCCAGCTTTATCGCCTGCCACAACTTCAGCTTCCTTGAAAAGATGGACGTGCTGGAGGCAGCAATGCCCGGCGCGGTCTTCCTGCTCAACTCGCCTTACCCGGCCGCGGAAGTCTGGGACAAGCTGCCGCGCAGCACCCAGGAATCGATGCTGAAGAAGAAAATCGAGTTTTACGTGATCGACGGCTACACGGTGGCGCGCGAAGCCGGTATGGGCACGCGCATCAACACCATCATGCAGACCTGCTTCTTCGCAATCAGCGGCGTACTGCCGCGCGACGAGGCGATCGCGCAGATCAAGAAGGCCATCAAGAAAACTTACGGCAAGCGCGGCGAGAGTGTGGTTGCCAAGAACTTTGCCGCTGTGGACCACGCTCTGGCCCATCTTGAAAAAGTCGAGCTGCCGGCAACAGCCTCGTCCACGTTTGACCTGATTCCTTCCATCTCGCCCGCGGCGCCGGAGTTTGTGCGCAACGTGCTCGGCCAGATTGCGGCCGGCAAGGGCGACCTGCTCCCGGTAAGCGCCATTCCAGCGGGCGGAACGTTCCCCACGGGCACAGCGCAGTGGGAAAAGCGCAACATCGCGCAGTTCATTCCGGTGTGGGACAAGGACCTCTGCATCCAGTGCGGAAAATGCGTGATGGTGTGCCCGCACGCCGTGATTCGCGCCAAGGTGTACAGCGCCGAGGCTGGGACCAATGCGCCTTCCACGCTGCAGTGGGCCAAGCCCAAGTGGAAGGGCATGGAGAACGATCACTACACGCTGCAGGTGGCTCCTGAAGACTGCACCGGCTGCGCGGTCTGCGTGGAAGTTTGCCCGGTGAAGAACAAGAGCGATGCCAGCAAGAAGGCCATCAACATGGCCCCGCAGCCTCCGCTGCGCGAGTCCGAACGCGAAAACTGGGACTTCTTCCTTTCGCTGCCCGAGGTGGATCGGACCAAACTGTCGCACACGCAGGTGAAGGATCTGCAACTGATGCAGCCGCTCTTTGAGTTCTCGGGCGCATGCGCGGGTTGCGGCGAGACGGCGTACATCAAGCTGCTGACCCAGCTTTTCGGCGACCGACTCTACATCACCAACGCAACGGGGTGCTCGTCGATCTACGGCGGCAACCTGCCCACCACGCCTTACACCAGCAACAAGGAAGGGCGCGGGCCGACGTGGTCAAACTCGCTGTTTGAAGACAACGCCGAGTTCGGCTTTGGCGTGCGCACGGGTCTCGATCAGCAGAAGGGGTTTGCCGAGTTGCTTGTGGAGCGGCTTGCGAACGAGATCGGCGTCGATCTAGTGGCGGAGATTCTTCACGCGCCGCAGAAGACCGAGCCGGAGATCAACAAGCAGCGGGAGCGCGTGGTTGCACTGCGGGAGAAGCTCTCGGGCAACAATTCGTCGGATGCAAAGAACCTGCAGGCAGTGGCCGATGCGCTGGTGCGCAAGAGCGTGTGGATTCTGGGCGGCGACGGGTGGGCCTTCGACATTGGTTTCGGTGGGCTCGACCATGTGCTCGGTTCCGGCAAGAACGTGAACGTGCTGGTTCTCGACACTGAGGTCTACTCGAACACCGGCGGCCAGATGTCAAAAGCCACGCCGCGCGGCGCAGTAGCCAAGTTTGCCGCAGCAGGCAAGCCGAACAGCCGCAAGGATCTGGCAATGGAAGCGGTGAGCTACGGTTCAGTCTATGTGGCGCAGGTGGCGCTGGGCGGCAACGACAGCCACGTGATCAAGGCCTTCCAGGAGGCTGAGGCTCACGAAGGTCCGTCGCTCATTATCGCCTACTCCAGCTGCATCGCCCACGGCTACGACCTGGTCCACGGACTGGAGCAACAGAAGCTGGCCGTTCAGTCAGGCTACTGGCCGCTGATGCGCTACAACCCATCGCTGCGCGAGACCGGCAAGAATCCGTTCCAGCTGGACTCGAAGGCGCCGTCGATCCGGCTCAAGGAATACAGCTATCGCGAGGCACGGTACACCATGCTCGCCCGCAGCAACCCTGAGCTGGCGGCAGAACTGCTGAAGGAAGCACAAGACGACGTCGAGCGCCAGTGGCGAGTCTACTCCGCGCGGGCCGCAATGCCCGGCCGCGGCGAGACTCCGCACATTGCGCCCGCCGAACAGCCTGAAGAAAAACTGGCGGCCACGGCTGCCGGAGGAGAAGAATGATCGACATTTCAATGCAGTATTTAGGCATGAAGCTGAGCGGCCCCATCGTGGTCGCGTCCACGCCGCTGTCGGAGTCGATCGACAACGTACGTCACATGGAAGATGCGGGAGCCTCCGCCATTGTTCTCACCTCGCTTTTTGAGGAGCAACTGGCGCTCGAGTCCCGCACTCTGGATGATGACCTTTCGCGTGGCACCGATTCTTTTGCGGAGTCGCTCGGTTTTCTGCCCGACCTGAACGACTACCGCATGACGCACGAGATCTATCTTGAGCATCTGCGGCGCGCCAGCGAGGCCGTCAGCATTCCGGTGATGGCCAGCCTGAACGGCGCCACACCGGGTGGCTGGGTTCGCTTCGCAAGAGAAATGGAGCAGGCCGGAGCCGACGCCATCGAATTGAACACCTATGCGCTGGCGACAGACGGCGCCCAGACCTCGGCCAGCCTGGAGACACAACTGCTCGACTTGGTGACCAGCGTCTGCCAGGCGGTGAAGGTTCCGGTGGCTGTGAAGCTGTCGCAGTCCTTCACCAGCGTTCCGAACCTGGCCGCGCGTTTGCAGGAGGCCGGCGCTTCCGGCGTTGTGCTCTTCAACCGCTTCTATCAACCCGATTTCGACATTGAGTCGCTTGAAGTGCGGCCCACGCTGCACTTCTCAACGCCGTCTGAGTTGCTGCCCCGTCTACACTGGGCAGCGATCCTTTACGGCCAACTCCATATCGATATCGGCATCACCGGCGGCGTTCACTCAGCCGAAGATGTGCTGAAGAGCATCATGAGCGGCGGCAGCGTCGCCATGATGGTTTCCGCGCTCCACATCCACGGCATCGACCACATTGCCCGGGTGCTCGCCGACCTTTGCTACTGGCTTGAGAAGCGCGAGTATGCTTCGCTTGCCGAGACGCGCGGCTGCCTCAGCCGCCATTCGGTCCCCGACACCTCGCCCTACGACCGCGGCAATTACATCAAGACGCTCAGCTCCTACAGCCTGCGTCAAACGGTAGCGGCTTTTTAAGCTTGTCTATTCTTTCTTTGTAGTCGGCGGCTGCGGAAATTGCAGTCGCCATTTTTTT
>PLST01000196.1 GCA_003164255.1 Acidobacteriaceae bacterium
GGCCTGATTCTGGGAGGCGGAAGCCATACGCTCGAAGTCGCGGTGGATATGGAGCCAATAGAAAGCTGAAGTCGGCGTGCCCTGCGAGTACCAGTTGGAAAACCCGTCTTCGGCACCTGAAGTCGCTGGATTCCGTAAATAGGTGGCTGCTAGTTCAACGTGTTGGTCTTGCGCTGGCGCTTGTCGACCCTGCGCTGAGATCGGACGGATTCTGGAAGCCGTGTGTCTCCGCCATCACACTTCGGTGTGATCGCGCAACGATTGTCTTTGGACTTTGATCAGGCCTGGGGTAGACTTATCGCCATCAATTAATCAAGGACGAATTCATGCAAGCGCGAGTATTTACTCTTGTTGCACTCCTGTCTCTTGCCTCCACAATTTCACATCCTTTGATGGCGCAATTTCAGACGCCCACGGACGAAGAATTGAAAATGACCTCCGACCCGAAGGCGCCTGGGGCTGCCGCGGTGTACCTGAACATTGAGGAGGTAGCCAACGACCCGTTGCACTACCAGAGTGTTTACGCTCGCATCAAGGTGCTCACGGAAAAAGGCAAGGAGCTGGCGACGCAGGAAGTTCCTTATCTGAAAGGTAACTTCAAGATCACCGACATCAAGGCCCGCACGATCCACTCGGACGGGACTATCATCCCGCTTGCCGGCAAGCCGGAAGATCTCTTGGTTTCAAAAAGCGGCGACCAGCAAATCGAGCGCAAGGTCTTTACGCTGCCCAGCGTAGAGGTCGGCAGCATTCTCGAATTCACATACACGATCCGTTACGACGACAACCATTACTCTTCACCTATGTGGGAGATTCAGCGCGATTATTTCGTGCATAAGGCGCACTATCAGTTCACACCGGAGAGGTCGTTTACGCCGGGGGCGCAAGTGGCGAGCAGCATTGTCCTGACCGATTCAAAGGGCAGGGCGGTGAATAGCCTCATCTGGTGGTCGAAATTGCCAAATGGCGTAACCATCCAGACCAACGCGGCAGGTTTCTACTTCGTCGATGTAACAGACACTCCGCCAAAGCCCGATGAGGAGTACATGCCGCCGATCGAAAGCTTTCTGTACAAGGTGTTCTTTTATTACAAGAGCGCCTCTACCGCCCAGGATTTCTGGGTCGGCGAAGCCAAGGACTGGTCAAAAGACGCGGATAGGTTTGCCGAGCAGTCCAAGACCATTCGTGAAGCGGTGGCGGGGCTGATTGCTCCGGGCGACAGCGAGTTGGTGAGGGCGCAGAAGATTTACAAGGCAGTGGAGGCCCTGGACAACACGGACTACTCGCGCAAGAAGGGCGAGTCGGAGCTGAAGCAGCTGAATCTGAAAGAGGCCAAGCACGCCGAAGACACGTGGAAGCAGAAAAGTGGCAGCAGTGAAGACATCGCGCTTTTGTACCTGGCCATGGTACGCGCCGCGGGGCTGACCGCTTATGCAGAGAAGGTGGTCGCGCGCGATCAAGGGGTTTTCGATGTTACCTACATGAATGTGAACCAACTCAACGACACTGTAGTCCTGGTCGCAATCGACGGTAAAGGCGTCCTGGTCGATCCGGGCGAAAAGATGGCCCCGTTTCAGACTCTCAACTGGAGACACTCGGAGGCGGGCGGTCTGCGCCAGAGTGGGCAAGGACCTGGGTACCAGGCCACGCCGCCTCAACCGTACACAATCAACTCAACCATGCGCACCGCCGACATATTCCTCGATGGTCACGGCGGAGTGACGGGTACAATCCGGGTTGTCATGTCAGGCCAGGCTGCTTTGCACTGGCGGCAGGCCGCATTGCGGAACGATGAGAAGGAGGTTAAGAAACAGTTCGATGAGGAACTGGAAAGCCTTGTCCCGGACGGAGTGGAGGCCCACGTCGATCACTTCCTGGGCATGGACGATCCTGAGACTAACCTGATGGCGATCGTCAAGACACAGGGAACGCTTGGCACGGCAACCTCAAAGCGAGTCCTGCTTCCGGGTTTCTTTTTTGAAGCGCGGGGGAACACGCCTTTTGTAAGCCAGGAGAAGCGCCAGGAAGCTGTGGACATGCACTATGGAGACCAGATAAGTGAGGAAGTGGTGTACCACCTGCCTGACGGAGTCACAGTGGAGGGTGCTCCCGCCGACGGAAAGATTCCGTGGACAGGCCATGCTGCATTGGTAACCAAGACCGTCTCGACACCAGGACAGATTGTGGTCAGCCGGACCCTCGCGCGCGCATTTTCGCAAGCCAAGCCTGAGGAGTACCAGGATTTGCGCGGCTTTTATCAAAAGGTCGCCGCGTCAGACCAGCAGCAGTTGGTTCTCTCTGTGTCAGCACCCGCGGCTAAAGGCAACTGATGCGCCCACGATTCAGGCAGCCTCGCCGTTCAATTCGCATGCTTGGCTTGCTTGCATCCGCAGCCTTCTGCCTGGCAAATGCGCCCTATGGGTTCGCGAAGGACAAGTCAGAGCCTGTACCGGACTGGGCGCTCACCGCCGCTAAAACTCCGACTCCAGCTACGGTGGGGGATGCGCCGGCGGTGATGCTGTTTGAGGAATATCTCATCACAGTGGATGCGCAGAATCACGCCGTTGAGCGGCAGCGTTACGCGATCCGCATCCTGAAGCCGCAAGGGCGCAGCGAGGGGGAATGCATTGCCGAGTACGACACCGACGAGAAGTTGAACTATTTCCGCTCCTGGACACTCACCGCGAACGGACAGCAATTTCAAGCCAGGGAGACCGACTTCAAGGACGTTGGTGCCTATGGCGACCGGGATATGCAGTCCTCTGAGAAGTTTAGGTATGTGAATCCGCCGGCAAGCGACCCTGGCTCGGTGGTGATCTGCGAAATGGAGGGGCAACTGCGGCCGTACTTGAGCGAAGAGGACTGGCAATTCCAAGGGCCCATCCCTGTCGTTGGTGAGGCGCTGGAACTGACTCTGCCGCCTGGTGGCCATTATGCCGAGTCCTGGAGCCATTTCACCCCAGTGAAGCCCGTCGAGACTGAGGGGAATCATCTCCGCTGGGAGCTCAAGAACGTACCGGCGCTTGATCTGGAAAACATCCACTACGCGCCCTCGTGGGAAGCGCTGGCGGCGCGCATGTCAGTCAAATGGGGAGACGCCGCCGTGAAAGGCGTCAATGACCAGTGGCGCGAGATCGGCCAGTGGCAGGAACAGTTGGAAGAACACCGTTCCGACCCTACGCCGGAGATTACCGCCAAAGCGCAGGAGTTGACGGCCGGTGCACGCGACCTCTACACCAGGCTCAGTCGCATTACCGATTACATCCAGAAGAACGTGCGCTACTTTGTCGTCATGCGCGGCATTGGTGGATTGCAGGCGCACTATGCAGCCGATATCTATCGCAACCGCTATGGCGACTGCAAAGACAAGACGACGCTGCTGATTGCGATGTTACAGGCCATTGGGGTCAAGGCCCACTATCTTCATGTCGACCACCGGCGCGGCTTCATCAACCCCGATGCCCCTTCGCTGATCGGCGACCACATGATTACCGCCATCGAGCTACCCGATGGAGGCAACGATCCGCGCCTAATTGCGCGGGTGAAGGCAGCGAATGGAAAAACGCTGCTGATCTTTGACCCAACGGATGAAGAGACGCCGCTTGGCCTTATCAGCGAGGCGCTACAGGGGGCATGGGGGAACCTTGCCAACGGCGCAGACAGCCAGGTTCTGCAGATGCCCGTACTTCCGCCAGAGACGGCTGGGCTCAATCGCAAAGGTACGTTTACTCTGGCTGCCGATGGATCACTCTCCGGCGACGTTTCTGAGGTTTTCCTGGGCGACGAGGCGACCTACGAGCGCAGCTTCCTCAAGGAAAACGATTCAAAAGACATTCACCAGGAACTCGAGAAAGGGCTCGGCTCGGATTTTGCCGGACTTACTTTCAAAGGTTTCGAGTTCCATCAGACCGATGAGCTGGCCAAGCCCCTCGATCTCGATCTTCACCTGAGTGACGCCAACTACGCGCATGCTTCCGGCCCACTTTTGCTGTTGAGGCCGCGCGTTATGGGTAGCCAAACGCGAGCCGTAAACGACGTGATGGCTGGCAAGCCCCGCGTCTATGCCATCGAGATCGGTCATCCTGGCGATTGGCGTGACAGCTTCGATATTGCCCTTCCGGCAGGCTATGCGGTGGATGAGACTCCGGACCCGGTAAACGTGGATATGGACTTTGCCAGCTACAAGTCGAATACTTCGGTGAAGGGAAACCAGCTCCATTACGAGCGCGAATACGTTGTACGGCAAGTCGAAATTCCGCCCACTCGGGCCGACGACTTTCGCAGGCTCGAGAGCGCAATTCTCGCGGATGAAAAGGGGACTGCAGTTCTCAAGAAGCAGTAATCGGGAGCGTACCTGAGACTTTGGGCTTTTTGATGCGTGGGATATTCAGGCGGCCTTCAAATTGGGAGGACCAGGTCTCGCCCGGGTAATGCGCGGAGGCCAAATATCTAGAAGTCTTTTATTTTGCTTGGCGTCCCCGACGGGATTTGAACCCGTGTTATCGCCGTGAAAGACCGCAGGCAAGTCGCAACTCCAACATTCTACGGGCCAGGGCCCCGTACTGAACGCACTAGAACGGCTATAGCGAACGGGATCCTGGTCCCGAGATTCTTCTCGCGGTCCCTGGAATTTGCTCGCTTCGAAACTGGCCGAGAACTTGCGACGCAACCGCTCTAGCTTGAGAAGGCTCTCGATCGCAAATCCAACGAAATTCCTGTTGCGCGCAAGTCGGCCTTGTCGCGAATCGGCAGATCTGAGGCCATATCCCAACAAAATCTATGTGGAAAGGTAAGAAATGGACGGAAAATCGGTCAAGGATTCAACAGCGGTCGTGCAGGGTTCGAAGGATGTGAATACAAGTGCAGCTGAACCGTTTGTCAAGGCAATTGTAGTGAGTCAATACCTCGGGATCGATCCCGGCACCGTAATTCGTTTCGCAAGGGCAGGAGTGATTCCTGGACATCCGCTCCGAGCCTCAGGTCGCCGAACACATTGGCGCTTCCTGATTTCAGAAATCAGGGTCGCTATGCTTGCGAGGATGCTGGCCAGCACCACAGAACGCAAGCCTAAGGACTGCCAGCGCATGGATCTTTTTCGCCATAAGCGAAAGGCATCATGACCTATCACCACAGAGGGGGCGGTCAATTCGCAAGAGTTTGTTAGAAGGCGGCACGGATGTACACATATAGATGCAGCCCGGGGGACTGACGGCGGTGATCGTAGTGAAGTCTGTATGCGTTTCCCGGCTACGTGCGATCATTTTGGTGTCAATACCCAACAATATTCGAATGGAGCCCAGCATGAACTCGGTCGATCAAAAACTATCGAGTTCAGACGCTTCCGCGGCGGAAGTTCGTCGACTGCTGAAAGAGAATGCTCGTTTGCGAAGCCTCTTGATTGCGCATGGCATACCCATTCCAGAGGCAGCACAGCCAACTTTGGATCATCCTCAAGCCTCGAATTCTGCGCCTGAGGCCCAGAAGCCGGGAATAGCTACAGCGGAGCAGCGAATCGCGTTGTTTCGCACCCTCTTCCGTGGCCGTGAAGATATCTATGCCATTCGTTGGGAAAATAATGACGGGCGTTCTGGATACATGCCCAAAGCGGATCGAGACTGGAAGTCCTTTCTGAGTGCAAAAGATGAAGATCGCAAAAAGGTCGATCGCCTGACGCGAACATATTGGCCGCTCACCGATGAAGTCATTCACGGGCATCTTGTCGGTGAACAGACGGTTGGGATCTATCCGCTTCTGCAGGATGAGACATGCTGGCTGCTAGCGGTCGATTTCGACAAGAAAGCATGGCAGGAAGACATTGCTGCATTTCTCACCGCCTGCAGCGAACTGAGCGTGCCAGCGGCATTGGAACGCTCACGATCAGGGAAGGGTGGCCATGTTTGGATATTTTTTGAACGAGCAATCCCCGCTTCAACTGCAAGAAAACTTGGCTGTGTAATCCTGACTCTAACCATGGAATCCCGCCACCAGCTAGGGCTAGACTCTTATGATCGCTTGTTTCCTAACCAGGACACCATGCCCAAAGGCGGGTTTGGCAACCTGATAGCTCTTCCGCTGCAAAAGATTCCACGAGCAAACAAGAACAGCGTTTTTGTTGATGCAGAGTTCCGACCATATCCGGATCAATGGGAGTTTTTGGCAAGCGTCAAGAGAATGTCTGCTGACGCCGTCGAAGCTGTGGTGCTGGAAGCGCAAAAGCGCGGAGACCTCCTCGGTGTCAGAATCAACAATGCCGAAGATGAGGACGTTGATCCTTGGGCATTGCCTCCGTCAAAGGCAAGAGCGGAACGCGAAATCCCTGGGCCTTTCCCGGCGCAGATGCAAATTGTCCGGTCGAATCTTGTTTATGTAGAAAAAAATGGGCTACCTTCCGCGATGTTGAATAGGCTGCTACGCCTGGCAGCTTTTCAGAATCCTGAGTTCTATAAAGCCCAGGCCATGCGTCTTCCAACCTACGATAAGCCACGGGTCATCGCATGTGGCGAAGATGTCGCCAATTACATCGCGTTGCCGCGCGGTTGTATTGCCGAGGTCAAGCAGCTATTTGAAGCACACCACATCAAACCAGTGATCCGTGATGAGCGGTTCACTGGCCGTCCGATAGACGTGAACTTCTCAGGACAACTGCGCCCGGCGCAACTCGATGCTGCCATTGCGATCGCCGAATACGACGACGGGATTCTCTGCGCTCCTACTGCTTTTGGAAAGACCGCTTTGGCAGCTTGGATGATTGCACAGCGGAAAGTGAACACTCTCGTGCTGGTCCATCGGCAGCAATTGCTCGATCAATGGCAGGCACGATTAGCGATGTTCCTCGACCTCCCGGCAAAGTCAATAGGACAAATTGGCGGCGGCAAGAATGATCCGAGTGGATGCGTAGACGTTGCCATCATTCAGAGCAGTCACGACAAAGCCGGAGTGAAAGACTTCGTCGCTGAATACGGTCAGGTCATTGTGGATGAGTGCCACCACCTGTCCGCCTTTACCTTTGAGCAAGTGCTGAAGCAAGTGAAAGCGAAATATGTGCTTGGCCTGACCGCGACTCCTGAGCGCAAGGACGGGCATCATCCCATCATCTATATGCAGTGCGGTCCGATACGATACAAGCTCAGCGCCCGTTCAATGACTGCTTCCTCACCATTTGAGCATGAAGTAATCCCGCGCCTGACAGAGTTTTGTGTTCCTCCCGAGCAGGCTGACACGACGATTCAGGAATTGTACGCTGGTCTTGTCGATGACAATGCCCGCAATGAATTGATCGTCGGCGATCTGCTGCACGCCGTAGAAGCTGGATGTTCACCACTGCTGCTGACTGCCAGAACCGAACATCTCAAGTTCTTTGAGACAGCGCTCGATGGAAGGGTTGAAAACGTATTTGTACTTAAAGGCGGCATGGGAAAGAAACAACGGAGGTCGATTGCGGATGCATTGGCAGCCGTGCCAGAGGGGAATCCAAGAGTGATCCTGGCAACGGGAAGTTACATAGGAGAGGGCTTTGACGATGCTCGCCTTGATTCCCTGTTTCTGGCAATGCCCATTTCATGGAAGGGTACGTTGCAGCAGTACGTCGGGCGCCTTCATCGGCTTCACGATGCGAAGCGCGTTGTCCGGGTTTACGACTATGTCGATTCCAAAGTCCTCATGCTGGCAAGGATGTACGCGCGCCGGTTAAAAGGTTATAGTGCCATCGGCTATCGGATCTGCAATTCGCCCTATGAGGCGTTTCGTATGGAACGGCAAACAACGGGGCTGAATAGACCGGACCCGGATACTGTCGAAGGGCATGGAGAAATATGACGCTGAAGCAAGGCACGCGCGCGGGGGCCACGTGGATATTCGCAAGCTGAAACGGAAGCCGGAAGCCAACCTTCTATCCCTCAGCAAGGCGAGACTAGAGGCGCTGATCGAGGAAGCCGTGGTCGATGCTTACGGTGACGAAGAACAGACCGGCGGCTTCTTTATGATGATTGAGGAGCACCTTGCTCTGTCCTTCTCGGTGAGCATCCTGGGCGTTGAGGCAGTTGTGGAAAAGGTGGACATGACGCGCGATGGTCGAATTGCGGTCTGCAAGCGAGACGGAGTCAAGCAGAGGATTGAAATCCTCGATCTTCCGTTGCCCAAGCCAATACCGGCGGGCGCGGAATGGATTGCGGCATACAGCCATTGGCGCAGAGGGTTCTAAGTGAGCGAATACCAGTATTACGACTTCAAAGCAATTGATCACGCGCTGACTAAGACCCAGATGGCCGCCCTTCGCGACCTCTCCACGCGCGCGGTGATTACCTCGACGAGTTTTACGAATCATTACGAGTGGGGAGACTTGAAAGCCGACCCGCTCAAACTCTTGGAAAAGCATTTCGACGCGTTTGTCTATGTGGCAAATTGGGGGACGCGAGAATTCCATCTTCGCTTGCCGCAGGAACTGGTGGACTTCGAACATCTAAAGTCGATCCTGCCAAGCGAGGCCGCGAGTGTGCGGAGTGCCGGACAGTTCGTGATTATCAGCTTTGAAAGTGAAGTTGAGTCCGACGACGAATGGGATGATGGCACTGGCTGGATGGGATCGTTGATTTCCCTGCGCTCCGATCTGCTTCGGGGGGATCTTCGCTGCCTGTATCTCGGATGGCTGCATAGCGTGGAGTGTCACGAATTCTCTGAAGATAAGCTGGAGCCCCCGGTGCCAGCCGGCCTGCAGGAATTGTCAGCGCCCCTTGATTCGTTGATCGAATTTCTTGGAATCGATGAGGGTCTTGTCGAAGTTGCATCCTCCGCTTCTGCGCCCTTGAAAGCAGAGCCTTCGCGCAAGGAACTTGCAACCTGGGTTCGGGGCTTGCCTGCGAATGAAAAGGATGACCTGCTCGCCGACTTTCT
>PLST01000065.1 GCA_003164255.1 Acidobacteriaceae bacterium
TCGCTGAAGGAAGACGGCAAGACCCCCTCCACATTTGACGAGAACGTCGCCGTCACCAAGAAGGTAGTCGACTACGCGCACGAGCGCGGCGTCACGGTCGAAGGTGAAATCGGAGTCCTCGGCGGCGTTGAAGACGGCCACGGAGCAGGCGGCAGCGGTCTTGACCACATCACCGACCCCGACCAGGCTGTCGAGTTCGCCGAGCGCACCGGCGTTGACGCCCTCGCCATCGCCATCGGCACCAGCCACGGCGCATACAAGTTCACCAAGAAGCCAGACGGCTCGGTCCTCAAGATGGACGTGCTCATCGCCATCCACAAGCGTCTGCCCAACACCCACNNGGCATCCGCAACGGCGTCCGAAAAATCAACGTAGACACCGACAATCGCCTGGCAATCACCGGCGCCATCCGCAAGGTCTTCGCCGAAACCCCCGAGAAGTTCGATCCGCGCGACTATCTCAAGCCCGCCCGCGAAGCCATGCAGAAGGTTGTCGCCCTGCGCATGACCCAGTTCGGTCAGGCCGGCCACGCTGGCGACTACAGCCCCATCGCAATCGCCGACATCGCCAAGGGCTACAAGGACGGCACCCTCAGCACCCAACCCCTGGTCGCCGCCAAGTAACTCCCGGCGGCAAAGCTACACAAAGGGCCATTCCGCCTCCGCGGAATGGCCCTTTGGTTTTTCTCGCCACCCCCTCCCGCTCGGGTGTATTTTCATTGCATGATCAACCGTCGCCTCAACACCCTGCTCAAATCCGCCATGCTTCTTGTCCTGGCTGCTCCAATGCTCGCACAAACTCCCGCGGCCAAGCCCAAACCTGAAGACACTGAAATCTGGGAGCCCGTCCCCGCCGTAATCACACCCGGCGCAACCTCCGACGCCGCTCCCTCCGACGCCATCGTCCTCTTCGACGGCACGAGCCAAAGCGAGTGGGTCTCCATCCGCGACCATGCCCCCGCGCAGTGGGTCATTTCCGATGGCATACTCACCGTCGACAAATCGAAAGGCGGCATTGAAACNNCCCGGCGACGACGGCTACGAGTTGCAGGTCCTCGATCCCTGGCAGAACAAGACCTACGTCAACGGCATGGCCGGCTCCATCTATAAACAGAGCATCCCCCTCGCCAATCCCGGCCGCAAGCCCGGTGAATGGCAAACCTACGACGTCGTGTGGACAGCTCCCACCTTCAACGGCGATGGCTCACTCAAAACGCCCGCCTACGTCACTGTATTTTTCAATGGAGTGCTCGTCCAGAACCACTTCGAGCTCGTAGGCCAGACGCTCTACATCGGCAAACCCTATTACAAGGCGTACGACGCGGCCCCCATCAAGCTCCAGGCCCATGGCGACAAGAGCGAGCCCATCAGCTACAGAAACATCTGGGTCCGCGAACTGAAGTAAAAAGTCTCAGCCGCACAATCCAAATCCAAACAAGAAAGGCCACCGCACGATCGAGTGGCCTTTTCTATTCCCTATTCCCTATTCCCTATTCCCTGCTCCTCACGGCTGCGTGTAATACCCATACCGCGTCCCCGGCTTCAGGCTCAGTCCGCCTGCGCTACCGAAGGAATCCGGCCGACGCCTTGGTCCCTTGTTCCCTCGGTCCCTGCCTCCTGGTCCTTGTACTGCAGCTGGTAGAGCTTCCAGTAGAGGCCGCGCTCGGCNNTCGGCGCGCTGCACCGTCGACAGCCGATGCGCGACCAGCACGCTCGTCCGCCCCTCCACCATCCGGTCCAGAGCCCCGCGTATGCGCAGCTCAGTGTCTGTGTCCACGCTCGACGTGGCCTCGTCGAGAATCAGAATGCGGGGATTGTAGGCCAGCGCCCGCGCAAAGTTGATCAGCTGCTTTTGCCCCGTCGACAGCGAATTGCCCCGCTCACGCACCGGCTCTTTGAAGCCCATGGGAAGGCTCTCAATAAAGTCGAGCACGTTCACGTCGCCGGCCGCCTGGCGCAACTGCTCGTCCGTAATCTCCGTATTGCCGAAGCGGATGTTGTCAGCCAGCGTGCCGGTAAACAGGAACGGATCCTGCAGCACGACGGCAAAGTGCCGGCGCAGCGCGCCCAGGTCCTGCAACCGCAGATCAACGCCATCCAGGAGAATTTCGCCGGCGGTGACGTCGTAGAACCGCATCATCAGGCTGGTGAGCGTCGTTTTGCCCGATCCCGTGTGGCCCACGATGGCCACCGTCTGGCCCGGCTCTACCGTAAAGCTCACGTCCTTGAGAATCCATTCGATGCCGTCAATGGCCGCAAGCCGCGCCGCCACTGACTCAGACGATTCCGCCGCTTTCACTTGCGTTTTCTGCTCTTCTGTCAAATGCTGATACGTAAACCACACGTGGCGAAATTCAATTCTGTTGCTGCCGTCGCCTGTGACCGGGTGCGCCGGCGACACAATCTCCGGCTTCGTATCCAGCAGCTTGAAGATGCGCTCGCAGGCCGCCATGGCCGCCTGCAGGATGTTGTACTTGTCGCTCAGATCCTGAATGGGCCGCCAGAAGCGCTGCGAATACTGGATGAACATGGCGAGCACGCCGATGGTCACCGCACCGTGGCCCAGCACGCTGAATCCACCGCGCCAAACCACGATCGCAATCGCCACGCTCGACAGCAGCTCCACCGCGGGATAGTAAAGTGCGTAGGCGAAGATCGTGTCTTTGAACGCGATCATGTGCTGCCGGTTGACAGCCTCAAAATCCTGATAGGCGCGCTCTTCGCGATTGAAGAGCTGCACCACGCTCATGCCGGTGATGTGTTCCTGGGTAAAGCTGTTGATGCGCGCAATGGCGGTGCGAACCCGGCGGTAGCTTTCGCGCACATGATCGCGGAACAGGCGCGTGACAATAAGGATGAGCGGCAGCACGGAAAAGGCCAGCAGCGCCAGCCACCAGTTGATGCTGAGCATCACCGCCGCCATAATCGTCAGCATGAAAAAATCGTTGATGATGGCAAGGATGCCGTCAGTGAACATGTCGTTCACCGCGTCAACGTCAGAGGTGAGCCGGGTGACCAGCCTCCCCACGGCGTTGGTGTCGAAGAAACCGATGTGCATCCGCTGCATGTGCCTGAAGATGTCGCGGCGCAGATCGAACATCACCTTCTGGCCCATCCACTGCATCAGGTAGGTCTGCACAAAGGCAAACATGTAGGCTGCCAGCAGCGCCGCCAGGTACATCCCGGCAAGTGTGGTAATGCCGCGGTAGGGATCCGTGGGCAGCACCCGCGCCAGGGGACTGGTGGTGTCGAGCCAGTGAGCCAAGGCGCTGGTGGCGTCGTGGCTCTTCAGGTTCGGGGCCATATAGCGATCGATGGCCATCATCACCATGATCGGGCCGGTCACATCGCAGATGGATTTGAGTGAAACCGAAAACGAGGCTATAGTCGCCTGCAACCAGTAGGGACGTACGTACCGTGCCAGCCTTCCGGCCAGCTTGGAATCATAGACTTTGCCGACCGGGTCTTCGTCACGCTTTTTGGCAGGCTGCGCGGCCTGAGCAGACGATGCCTGCCGCAGGGGCCGTAAGCCGTTGTCGCTGGGTTTCGTCTGCTCTGCTTCCG
>PLST01000244.1 GCA_003164255.1 Acidobacteriaceae bacterium
GAGCCGCACGGATATATTGAAGCAACGGTCGAGCGATAGAGACCTGCTGCGATAACTGAAGATGAATTCGGGCACGAAAGGGGTAAGAGTGACTGAACCTTCGAACTCGACAGGCGAGGTGTACGCAGAAGCAAGCACAACTGAGAGCTACGGCCTGCGCTCGGGCGCGCTCGGCCCTGTCGAAACACTTGCACAGTCAGTTTCCGCAACAGCGCCCAGCACTTCTCCGTCGTTGACCATTCCGCTTGTATTCGCGCTCGCCGGCAACGCCACCTGGTTTGTTTACCTGCTTGCCACCGGGGCCACGCTGCTCGTCGGCTTTTGCGTGAGCCGGTTCGCGCGGCTCTCCGCTTCGCCGGGATCTCTCTACTCCTACACAGCTGACACACTGCCGCCGGTCTTTGGCGTCACAGCCGCATGGGCGCTGCTGCTGGCTTACCTTGCCACCGGCGCGTCGGTCATGGGCGGAGCTCTCTATTACGCCACCATTTTTCTCCAGCCTGTCATCCATCGCGCGCCACCTTCTCTGCCGGCACTCGCGCTCATCTGCGGCGTTGCTGCTTTCGTCGCCTACCGCGACGTCAAACTTTCGGCGGAGTTGATGCTCTGGATCGAGATTGCCTCGGTCAGCCTGATTGTCGTGGTGCTGGCCGTACTGCCTTTTCACTTCGGACTTCATCTCGACATGGATCAGTTCCGCCTGAAGGGCGTCACGTTTTCCGCGCTGGGGCCGGCGCTGGTTCTGGCCATGTTCAGTTTTGTGGGCTTCGAGAGCGCCACCACGCTGGGCGGCGAGGCGCGCGATCCGCTGCGCACCATTCCCCGCGCTGTGCTGCAGTGCGCCATTCTATCTGGCGTCTTCTTCATGCTGTGCTCGTACTCTGAGGTGCTGGGTTTTCGCGGAGAGTCAGGCAGCCTGAGCAACAGCACAAGCCCGTTGCACCTGCTGGCTGAAAAGGAAGGAATCTGGGTGCTCGGCGTGGCCATTGACGTCGGCGCCATGGTGGCCATGTTTGCCTGCGTGCTTGCCTGCACCACTGCAGCGGCACGCGTGCTGATGCGTATGGCGCGCAGCGGACTGCTGCCGGCGGCCTTGGAGCGCACAAGCGACCGGCATCAAACGCCGGGAGCCGCAGTTGCGCTGTCGGCAGTGCTGATGTTTGCGGCGACGGTCGCGCTCGCAATGGGCGGAGTGGGAGGCGCGGAGATGTATGACCTGTTTGGCTCGCTCGCTGTCTTCGGCTTCCTGACGATCTATGCGCTCGTGGCGCTGGCCTTGCCTTTTGCGCGCAAGGCCCTGGGGCAACATTCGCACACCGTGGCTCTAGTCAGCGCCGTCACCGTGGTGGTGATGATCCTGATCGCGGTCTTTGATATTCGGTCATCAGCCGATGCGGTGCATGCGAGGATTCCCTACATCTATCTCGTCTACATTGCCGCGGGCATTGCCTGGTACGGCCTGCGCCGCAAAAAAGCCAGGCCGATTCCTGCTTGACCCGTCAGGGTTGGTGGTCGGTGTCAGACTGCAGCAACATCAGGTAGATCAGGCCTACAACGGTGAAATCTCTCACGGCAACTTCCTGCCCGTTCCACGTCTTTGACTGCCACATCAGGAACCATTCGCTTCCGACGGTCAAAAAAGGGACCAGCCACATCAACAGTGAAAGCGTAAGCGCGATCATCGGCACGCGTTTTGCAGCGTTGAAGTCGACGGCCGGGGAGCGGAGGGCGCGAACGAGCCGGGCAATGCCCCACCAGAGCGAAAGCCCCGTCACCGCNNGGCGCGGTACATGCACTGATTGCCGGGGAAGGTGGTGTCCATGGAAAGCACGTGGCGCACGAACTGATAGTTCGAATCGAAGTCGGTGAGGTTGTTGAAAACGACGAGCGTGTAGAACAGCGCGAGGCCGGCCAGCAGCGCGATCTTGGAGATACGGGTCACCATCGACTGAGCCTCACGTGAATCGATGCCGGAGGAGGAAAGCCGCTTCGTTCAATGTGATTCCGGCAGCCGGCCTGTGAAAAACTTCGGCACGTAGCTCATGCTACCTTGATCGTGCCTGGATTTAAAGAGTAATTCCTGTGGTTTGAGTGGTTTCGCCGCCTCCCTGACCGTTGCCCATCAGGGCAAATCCTTACGCGATCTTTACGCCTGAATCATTATTCTTTTTTCACCTGCAACTTCTGACGTAGCCGGCCACGGCTCGTGCAAAACTGACTATCTAATTTCCACTCTTTTTTTGAGGGTTCTCCAAGGGCCGCTTTTCTCAATCAGTTTCCGTTTTCTCATTTATTTGCAACTTGGAATGTAATCCAATCTTTCGAGGTCAGCCAATTGACACCTTCTATGCGAATTTTTCCATCTGCATTTCCTCGGTTGCTGGCAATCGTGGCAACCGTCGCGCTGTGTGGCTCGTCGCTTTTGTCACAGCAGACGCTCGGCGGCATTACCGGAGAGGTGACTGACCCGACGGGAGGCGTAATTCCCAACGCAACGGTGACTGTTGTGGCAGAAGGAACATCACTGACGCGCACTGCCAAAACCAACGGCACCGGCGCTTATAACTTTGTGAATCTGCCCATCGGCCAGTACACGCTCACGTATACGGCCACGGGATTCAATGTGCAAAAAACGCAGCACATTGCCGTGCAGGCCGACCGAACCGCCACCGTGAATGCCACGCTGAAGGTGGGTGAAACAACGACCACCGTTGAAGTTGAAGCCACGCCGCTGATGAACGCCGTGGACACCACCAACGGCTACGTCATGGACACGCAGCAGATCGACGTAGCGCCTTTGCCCACCGGGAGCTTTACCGGCCTCGCAACGCAATCCACGGGCGTAAGTGCTGAGCTTTCCGGTGGAACCGGCGCAAACTCAGGCCTCGGCAACGCGCCCATCTGGGCCAACGGCCAGCGCGACACCAGTAATGGTTTCTCGCTGAACGGCGTCGACATCAGCAACCTGTTCAACGGCAAGAGCACCAGCCAGGTTCCCTCCGCGCGTGTGATCAACAGCACCGGCGTCTCCTCGAGTGAGGGCGCTGGCGGCGTAATTCCAACCGCCGCATCCATTTATTTGTCCATCGGAAATGCGCTGCCCACTCCGGCCCCTGAGACGCTTCAGGAAGTGCGCGTCAACGCATCCATGTACGACGCGCAGCAAGGGTCGACCTCCGGCGCGCACATTGACATGGCTACCTCCGCGGGCACGAACAAGTACCACGGCGCCGTGTACGCTCATCGCGGCACCGATTGGATCAACGCCGCTCCGTTTTTCTTCAACCAGGATCAGGACATTCCGGCAAATGACAAGGTCCCGCAATTACATCGCTACATTCTCGGCGGCACCTTCGGTGGTCCAATCATCAAGGACAAGCTCTTCGGCTTTGTCGCCTATCAGCACCTGCATGTATCGGACCAGGAGATTGGCGACTCGCTGCTCGACGTGCCGGTGGGACTGAACGACGACCGATCAGCCAGTGGCCTGGCTGCGGTTTCCAATAACTCGTTCTGTACTCCCTACGACCAGGCTAACTTCGGCTGCACTCCCATTACCGGCGCCAACGTCGATCCGCTTGCGCACATCCTGTTCAATTCTCCCGCGCTTCCCGGCGAACCCGGCAAGTGGCTCATCCCCAACGACAGCCTCTCTCCAGGCACGCCGTCCGCGGCTCACATCGACAACGCCTTCATTCCCGGCACCGGCCGGTTCAGCGCCGACACGGCTGTGGCCAACCTGGATTACGACGCCACGTCGAAGGACACGCTGAGCCTCAAGTATTTCTATCAGCACGATCCCACGCTCGCGCCTTACTCCTACTCCAGCGTCCCCGGCTTTACCGAGCATCTCGATTCAGGCGCGCAGGTGGCTTCTATCATTAACACGCTTGTGCTCAAATCCAATCTCAGCACCACCCAGACCCTCGGCATTCTGCGCGAGAAGGACTGGGCTGACAACCAGCAACCGTTCGGCCCCGACTCGATCCCGGGCGGCACAGCCGGAACCGGCACCATCAATATGTTCGGCTCCAAGTATTTTCCCGGCATCTCGGTGTACAACGTGCTCGGCGACTATCAGCCATCGGGCCTTGGTGCTGCGATCCTGAATATCGGACCCAACTCGGAAGGCCAGGCCTCCAACACAGGCATGTTCCAGAACCGCCTCGCCCCCTCGGGAAATGCGATCTGGATCCTTGGCAAGCACTCCCTTGCCTTTGGCGTCAACTACACTTACACGCAGCTCAATACCATCGACAAGCGCACGGGAACCGGAACCATTGCGACCGACGACTTTAGCCAGATGATCCAGGGACAGGTGACACCCGGTAATTCTTCGACGGGTTTCTACGTCAGTTCGTTCCTGCAGGGCAATGCCAGCCGCTACTACCGCGCCAACCAGCTCGGTATGTATTTGCAAGACAAGTTCCAGGTAACGCCCACTCTCTCGATCAGTGCCGGCGTCCGCTATGACTGGGACGGTGGACTCACTGAGAAATACGGTCGCCTCTTCAACTTCGATCCTAAGGTTTATAGCTACAGTGTTGCGTCCGACACCATCAACAATCCTGGCTTTATTATTGCCGGCAACAACGCCAACGGCACCAAGGGCGTGAGCAATACAACACTCACCGGACGCCAGTGGGGCATTGGCCCCCGCGTGGGCGCAGCCTGGCAACCAGAGATGTTCCATAGCAAAGTTGTTGTCCGTGTGGGCGGCGGCATGTACTACGACCGCGGTGAACTGTTCAGCTACTTCTCCCCCGGCTACGCTATCGGCACCGTCACCGGCGGCCCGTTCGGCGTTAACCAGCAGCTGCCATTTGTGAATGCATCGAGCTGCCCGAAATCGACACTCTACTACTACGAGGGCTATATTCCGACGTGCGGGGGTTCAAACTCTGAAGGCAACCTGGAGTATCCGTATGGAACGTCTCTGCTGCCGNNATCTCGCTCGGCGTCTATAACCGCGCCAACAAGCTGCCCTACACCATGAACTACACACTCGATATCCAATGGCAGCCGCGCAGCGATCTCGCCATCGAGATTGGCTACGTTGGCAACGTCGGCCGTCACCAGGTCATTCCCCTGCCCTTCAACCAGCCAGGGATCGCCACTCCATCCAACCCGGCGCTCTCGGGAGGCGCATACGCGCAACACTACAGCTATGGCTACGCAGTCGAAGGGCCGGTGGGTTGCAACGCAACCTTTACCTGTACGCCCATCCAGTTACCCGACGGCTCTTACTACCAGACAAACTATGAGGGCGGCAACGTAGATCTCCGCGTTCCCTACATCGGCTACGCGGCCGAGTCCATCAGCTACACCGCCGCGGGTGTCGACGACTACAACGCCCTCCAGGCACACATTGACAAACGCATCAGTCACGGAATTCAGGTCGGAGCATCCTACACCTGGTCCCACGCCCTCGANNGGTTCGTCTGACTTTGACCGCACCCACGTCTTCAACCTCAGCTACGTCTTCCAGCTCCACGACTTCGCAAGGCAGTCTTCCCTTGAGGGCAAATTCATCGACGGGTGGTCGCTGGTTGGAATGACCGTCCTGCAAAGCGGCCAACCTTACAGCGTTGTCGACTACACCGGCTCCGTCGGCAGCATCTACTACTCCACAGCCAATGGCATCACCAACCC
>PLST01000131.1:0-3609 GCA_003164255.1 Acidobacteriaceae bacterium
AATCGGGCGGTCTTTGGGGCCAGTCGCTGGGCAGCAATTCGGCTACCGTTGGAGCAGGCACGTTCCCAGCAAAATACTCATTTGACAGCAACACCCTCAACTGCGCCAACGCCCCCGAGCCCGACTACGTGGTCTACAACACCAGCGTGGCCCCATCTGCGGGACAAGCCAGTGTCATCGCCTTTGACAACATCTACGCCTCTACCTGCACCCCGTCTACTGCGGTCCCGACCGTCTATTGGGCTTACAACACCGCCGGAACCGTATCCACCTCGGTAGTTCTCTCTGAGGATGGCTACCAGGCCGCCTTCGTGCAGTCTGCCGGCTCCAAAGCGAGTCTCGTGATTCTCAAGTACAAGGCTGGCCAGGGCGCTTCTGCAACCAGCGCGGCCACGCCTGACTCGGTGTCCAACTGCACCAGCACCACTGGCTCCTGCGGCACGCCGGCCGGCGCCTATGCCACCTGCAGAGTCGGCGCAACTTCCTGCCTGCTCACCCTGCAGTTCTCCAATGTAGGCGGCGCAACTCCCAACGACACCAACTCCCCGCCCTATTACGACTACGCTTCCGGGTCTGACACCATCTGGGTCGGCGACAACAGCGGCTACATCCACAAATTCACGGGCGTCTTTAAAGCCACGCCGACTGAAGTTGTCGGCGGAGGCTGGCCGGTGCAGGTGAGCACTAAGGCCTCGCCCATCCTCACCGGTGCCGTCTATGAGAGCAATTCCAAGCTGCTCTTCGTCAATGACGCGACGGGCTATCTGTACTCGGTCACCACGACGGGCGCCACCACCCAAACAGTGAACACCTCGGGTCAAATGGAATGCGGCACCAATGGTTTCTCCGACCCGCCCATAGTCGACTCAACCACCGGCAACGTGTACATCTTCGCCGGGGACGGTTGCGACGAAGGGGCCAATCCCGGCAACAGCTATATCAATCGATTTAACACCGCGTCAGTCCCGCCCGTTTCGGGATACGGCCTGGTCGCTGCCAGCTTCGGAAATCACACCACCAACCTCGCTTCAACGATCATGCACATCGGCACCTTCGACAACCTCTACTTTGAGGGCACAGGCAACACCGGCAATATGTACACCTGCGTAAATGGTGAGGTCTACCAGACCACCATGGCCACGCTCAGCACAACTGGCCCCGTCACCACCAACGCATATGCCAAAGCTGTCAGCGGCGCCCTCAGCAGCACTGACGTCTGTTCGCCCGTCAGCGAACTCCAGGCGGTCATCGCCACCACAAAGCTCACGGCAAACTTGGGCGGACGGGGTCGGGACACCGGCCTTACGGTAACTTCGTCCTCGGGTTTTGCCATCGGCGACTACATTCGGGTCGACTCGGAAGACATGCTCATCACGGGCGTCGGGACGGGCACGATAACGGCGACGCGCGGTCAACTGGGAACCCCCACTGTTACTCACAACTCCGGCGCCACGGTCAATGACGAAAAGGATTGGCTGTTCCTCAGCGTGTCCGCCAACGGCAACGCCACCACCAGTTGCACGGGAGCCTGCATCTACAACTACGACGTCTTTGCCGGAGCAGTTGCCGGTACCGCCACCGCAGGAAGGCAGGTGATCGGCGGCACCAGCGGCATCACCGTGGACAATACAACCATCGGAGGCGGCGGCTCTCAGGTCTATTTCACTTACCTTGGCTCGGCAACAGCCGGCGTCAAGTGCCCCTCGCCAAGCGGCGGCGCCGGCCTCACCCTCAGCACCGGCGGCTGCGCCGTCCAGGCAACCCAGTTGGGCTTGAACTAGGAAACTGAAAGCGTGTGCCCCACCCTTGCCGGATTTTTCGGCAAGGGTGGGACAGAACCAAATCCCCCTCCGTGCCTTTCGTTCGCTTTTCTTCCCACCGTTTGCAGATAATTTCCCACCCCGGGCGCACAATCAAAAAAGTAGAGGTCTCGGCACAACCAACGAACGCCGCAACCCCAACAGATTCAGGATTCTGCGGCCAACCCACGCAGAATCAGGAATATGGAACGGAATCCATGTCGTAAACCAATAACAACACTCTACTTTCAGCCAGAAACCTATGGGGGTGGGGGGGGAGGGGGGATATGTACGTCGAATGTCGTCACAGAATGCCGAACGGCTCCAACTGTCATTCACCCGCCATGCGCGGCATGGCATGGTGCTATTTCCACGTTCCCGGGCGTCGCAGCTCACAAGGCCGGAGTCAGGCCCGCCTGAAACCGCTCAAGCTGCCTGCCTTGGTCGATCGAAAGGCGGTCCAGATCGCCATTACGCAGGTCCTCAACGCCATGGGCCCCCGCAAAATCAGTCAAGAATCTGCTTGGAAGATGCTCTTCGGACTCCGCATCGCTTCGGACAATTTGCGCCCAATCAGTCTGCCGTCCCAACCCAAAGAAGCAGAGAGCACATCGCGGGACACCCGGCCGTAGNNCACAAACGTGACCGATGCGCCGGCGACAGGTGCGGCGGGTCAAAATGTGATCCTTCAGGGCCGGCGGCCGCAGGTGGTCATTGTCGGCGGCGGATTTGGCGGAATCCATGCGGCCCAGAGCCTGGCTCACCTGCCGGTGGATGTGACCGTTCTGGATCGCCGCAATTACCACCTGTTCCAGCCGCTCCTCTACCAGGTCGCGCTTGCCGTGTTGTCTCCGGCCGATATTGCCCAGCCTATCCGGACCATTCTGCGCCACCAGCCAAACACCGAGGTCCTGATGGACGAGGTGACGGGGATCGACGTGGCAAAGCGGACGCTTACCCTATCCAGCGGCTCCNNNCGGCAAAAGGTGGAACATGGCTGGCATCCACCGCTGAATTTTGTCGTCGTAGGTGGTGGACCAACCGGAGTGGAGCTGGCAGGAGCGATCAGCGACATTGCGCAGCTTTACATGCGCAAGGATTTCCGCCACATCGATCCTGCAAAATCGCGCGTGGTGTTGCTCGAAGGCTCGCCGCGCGTGCTGGCCACGTACCCTGAAGATCTTTCCGCGAAGGCGGAAGAATCACTCAGGAAATTGGGCGTGGAAGTGCATACGAACACGCAGGTCACAGGCATCGGGCCGGGATGGGTCGAGGCCAAAGGGATCGGCCTGAACGGGCGGATCGATGCGGCGGTCACGCTGTGGGCCGCCGGTGTGCAGGCCTCGCCCCTGGGCAAGATGCTGGGCGCGCCGCTCGACAAGCGCGGGTGCGTGATTGTGGATGACCGGCTCAATCCGCCGGGGTTGCCGGAGATTTTTATCCTTGGCGATCTGGCGCACTTTGAGCAGGACGGCCACCAGGTTCCCGGCGTGGCGCAGCCGGCGATGCAGATGGGCGATCACGTGGGCAAAATGCTGGCCGCAGATTTCGCGGGCGCGAAGCGGCCGTCATTTCGCTATTTCGACAAGGGCGACATGGCTACGATTGGCCGGATGTCGGCCGTGGCCAGGGTGGAATGGCCGTTCAAGGCGCACATGAGCGGATTTCCTGCCTGGTTAACCTGGCTGACAGTGCATATTTTCTTCCTCATCGGCTTCCGCAGCCGCGTGTCGGTGTTTGCGGCATGGATTTGGACGTATTTCACCTTCAGGGGTGGGGCGCGATTGATTACAGGCGATCAGCGCCTGCC
>PLST01000131.1:3698-3988 GCA_003164255.1 Acidobacteriaceae bacterium
TCCCTCAGCGTAGACAACCTTTTTGTCTTCATGGTTCTTTTTCAGGGCTTTCGCATCAGCCAGCAACGCCAACACACAGCCCTCGTCTGGGGAGTTGGCGGGGCAGTCCTGCTGCGCGGCCTTTTCATCGCGCTCGGCGTTACCCTCATCAAGCGCTTCGATTGGGTCAACTGGGTCTTCGGATTCTTTCTGCTCTACGCTGCCTGGCGGCTGCTGCAAGGCGGTTCTCCCCGCGCCGCCATTCCTGACTGGATCAGAAAACTGCAGCCGACCAAAGGTTCGCTGCTGCC